>JACDAN010000199.1 GCA_013695385.1 Actinomycetota bacterium
GTGTTGCATCGCGGCCGGATCGTGCGCCTAGGAGGAGTCACGCAGTTGCAGGTGCCAGTCGAAGGTCGCCACCGGCGGATCAGCGTCGTCGTGGAAAACGGTGACGATGAGCCCCTGCGAGGCCTTCGCCTCGAAGCACTCGCACGGCCGCGGGCGGTCGTCCTCGCCAAAGGATCGGAGTCTCCCTACCGCGTGCTCTACGGAAACCCGGCGCTCTCGGCGCCGCAGTACGACTTCGCGCGACTCCCGGCTCGGGAGCTCGAGCCGCTCACTGCGGGAACGCTCGGCGGGGAAAGGGAGAACCCGGGGTGGGAGCCGCCGGGGGACACCCGCTCTTTCCTCGAGCGCAACCCTGGACTCGTTGAGGTCGCGCTCGCCCTAGTGGCGCTGAGCCTCGGTGTGGGCGGCTTCTTCGCTCTCCGGCGCCGGGCCTGACTCGCGCTACGCGCTGAGCTCTCGCTCCGGGCGCCGGCTGCTCGAGGTGTCGAAGGCGTTGAGCGGGCCCCACGGGCCCATCAGGGGAGCTACGGGCTCCAGGTCGTCGACGATTGCGGTTCCGAAGGCTCGGTCGGCGAGGCTTCGGCGGGTCGGCGTGAAGCTCATCACGAGGGCCGACGCGAACGCGGCGCTCGCGATGAGGTACGCAGCATCGAGCAGGATCTCCGACGTCCGATCGAGAGCCGTCTTCTCGAAGCTGGACGACCACAGGAAGACGGCGTAGCAGGCCACCGCGGCGACGGTCGCGAACGCCGCGCGAACTCCCGCCGCAGTTCTCGAAAGGCCCCGGCCTGTGCTCATGGCCACGCTCCGGAGCTCCATGACCCGCATGCCGGGGGTTTGGCTCGTCGGCAGGAAGATCGTGAAGTACGCGACCGCAGGCGTCAGCATCAACAGTTGGGCTGCGACGACCAGGATGTGGCCGGGCCGCCCACCGAGATCACCTGCTTCGTTCGAAATCGCCCCGAGGGACTCCACCACTCCGAGCGGGATCGACAGCACAAGGAACGCGACGTACAAGAGGCCCCAGTCGATCGCCGCGGCGGCGGCACGTCGCCAGGGCGACGCGAACTCGGCGACGTAGCGGTGCGAGGGATCCTCGTACCGCCGCTCTCTTGACACGAGCGACGAAGTGCTCGGGACTCTCATCAGGAGAGAACTTACGGTGCGCGGGCGGGCCGCGGCCAACGCGCGACGCCCCGCGGCTCTCACCGCGAGGTCTGCGGGGACTAGGCTGCCGCTCGGCGGAGGGCGCGTTCGGCGAGCACCGTGCGGCACTCGCTGCAGACGCGCTGCTCGACCTCGTACGGCACGCCCGCCCGCTGCCGGATCACGAGGCTCGTGACCTCGTGGTGGCGGTGCGATCGTGTTCTGCGCAGCATGTTCATTTCACCCTTTTTCGGCCTGACGGCAAAAACGCTTAAATGGATGTCCAGATATGACGATAGGACGTTTGTGAATCTCTGTTCGACTATTCGGACGCTGGCCCTCTGCGGTTTGTTGGGGCTTTCGCTCGTCTTCACCGACTCCATACAAGCTTCGACCGAGGGTCGGACGGCAGGCTGTGCTCCAGGATCGGTCAGGACCCTCGTCTCGTCGACCCGCAGCTACGCCGTCGACGCGCGCGGGCTGGTCCGCGCGTACCGGGCGCCGGGCGGTGCCCCCTTCGCGCGCTTCGGGGCCCTGAACGTCAACGGGGTCCCGACGGTGTTTTCGGCCGTCAACGCCGTGATGGGTCGCGGTTGCCGGGCAGCCTGGTACAGAGTGCTCTTGCCGCTGAAGCCGAACGGGGCGATGGGCTACGTGCGCGCGCGGGACGTGAACCTCCGGCCGGTCCGGACGCGAGTCGTCATCGACCTCTCGACGAAGCGGCTCACGCTCTTCGACCGTGGGAAGCCTGCCCTCCGCGCCGTGATTGCGATCGGCTCGCCCGCCACGCCCACGCCGAGAGGAACCTTCTACGTCAACCAGCGCTTCCGCGACGACCCGTCCGGCCCCTACGGCTGGGCCGCGATCGGAATCTCTGCGTTCTCGGAGGTGCTCACCGGCTGGCCGCAGGGAGGGCCGGTCGCCATCCACGGCACGAATCGGCCGTCCTTGCTCGGGCTGCCGGTCTCGAACGGCTGCATTCGTGTCAGCAACGCGACCGTGCAACGGCTCTGGCGACTTGCCCCGACCGGCACGCTCGTCGTCGTTCAGGCCTAGGTTCTGTCCCGGGCGACCGCGGGTATGGTTCTCCCCATGGCACCGCGCCGACAGAAAGACCTGATCAACCGGCTCGCCGACGTGGGCGAGGAGGCGTTCTCCCGGGTTGCGGGTTCGCAGACGACCGCTCGCGTTCTCGAAGGGATGACGGGCATGAGGGAGCGGCTCGACGACGTCCACAAGAAGATGCGCGGGCTCGATGCGCTGGAGCGCCGGGTCGTCAAGCTCGAGCAGCGGCTCGACAGCCTCGAGAAGCCGAGGTCGGGCGCCGGCCGCACGACGCCTCGCTCGGGCTCCGCCAAGTCGCCGGCCCAGAAGGCTTCGGGCACGAGGGCGACTGGCACCGCGAGCCCGACGCCTCGCAAGAAGCCCAGACCCTCGAGCTAACTGCCGGGAACCCGGAGCCGGACGGCTCCCGGGACGATGTCGAAGCGGACGGGCGTGGTGCCCGGCTGCTCGCCGTCCAGCTGGACCGGCATGGGGCGGTCCGAGTCGATCTCCACGGTCGTTCCGCGAAGGAGCTCCGCCTTGGGATGGGGCAGGTGCCTGCCGCGGTAGATCTTCGGCAGGACGCGGAGGACTTCGAGCTTCGACGCGTCTCCGATCAGGAGAACGTCGAAGAGCCCGTCATCGGGCTCCGCGTCCGGCGTGATCATCATTCCGCCCCCGAGGTATCGGCCCAGCGCGACGACGGCGTCTTCCATCGGTGCCTCCCGCCGCTCGTCTCCGACCCGCACCCGCAGGACGACGTTGTCCCAGCGCGCGAAGACCACCGCAAGCGCCATGAGGTACGACGCCTTGGCGCCCAGCCTTTTCGTCGTGCGATTCGCGCGCGCCGCTACCGATCCGCTCATGCCGACGCTTGCGACGTTCGCGAACCACGCCTCGGCATCTCCG
>JACDAN010000202.1 GCA_013695385.1 Actinomycetota bacterium
GCAGAGCGGACCCGCTGTGCGTCGAGACCTCGTATGTTGAACTTGAGCAGACCGTGGTCCTCCACGGCTCGATACGAGTGGACCCTGGCGACGGCGGCAGAGGTTCCAAGCTGGACACACGCGAGCATGGCGGCAATTGCGAGGAGCGCGAAAAGCGTGGTTCGGTGCATGATGGGCGACCTCCGGTGCGGGTTCGGTGGCACTTCCCGAACCGACTTCGGTAGCCCGGCCGACTCCATCGGAGTCCCGTGGCTTTGCGAACCCGCCTCACGGCGGGAGTGCCTTTATCGGGGTGGGTGCCCTGGCGGCTGCTGAGGGAGTTCTTAGGTCCCGATCACCTCATCGGCGAGGGGCCCCGGAAGGTTCATCAGTTGTTCGGTTGCCTGGACATGTGTCCGTTCGCGCGCTCGCCGGTGTCCTGCAACCGATGCCAGGCATGGCTCGCGTATCGAAGCTCCGTTAGGCTTTTTGAAGTGCGCTGGACCGCGATGCTCTAGATGCAGTGGCCATCCGCTTCACCCCCGACCGACCTCCTGGCAGGGCGTCGCCTGCCGCACCATTAGCGGGCTCACCTAGCAGGATGCGGAGGCTGTTTGACCGGACGCTCAAGCCGGTATGCGTATCGGCGCGCAGCGTCACCATCCGATGGCTAGAGCGCCGTAACGGCATCCACACCGAGGTAGAGATCGAGCTTGAGGATCTCGGGGTCGACGCACCAGGCCGTGTGCGTTACAAGCCAGCCGCCTGGTTCATCATGCGTCGCATCCTGCCTCCGAGAAAGGTGGCATCCGATGACGTTTTCATCGACATGGGTTCCGGCATGGGACGTGCCGTCTTCCAGGCCGCACGCAGCTATCCGTTCCGGCGGGTGATTGGAGTGGAGATCTCGAATGAGCTGAACCGGGCGGCGCGTGCGAACATCGATCGCAGTCGGGGGCGCTTGCGTTGCCGCGAAGTGCTACTGGTCTCCGCGGACATCCTTGACTACGAGTTTCCGGACGACGTTACGGTCGTGTTCTTCAACAACCCACTCGTGGGTGAGCTCTTCGCCGCCGCCGCCGAGAAGGTTCTGGCCTCTGTCGATCGCCGTCCCCGTCGTGTGCGCGTCATCTACTGCAACCCGATCGAGCACGAAATGCTGATGCGGACTGGTCGATTCAGGCCCGTCAGGCGCCTGCGCGGCCTGCGGCCCTCGGCTGAGTGGTCGCGGTCGAACTCCACCCGGATGTACGAGGTTTCGGCCAGAAGTCGCCGAGACACCGCACCCGAAAGCAGGCTGAGTCGGCGCCTCCGCGGCGGCGTAAGGTACGCGCTCTGGGTGCGATGTCGGGCGGAGCAATTCAGGCATCTGGACGTCGCCGGCCGGTAGCCTCTGCGGCGTGTGCGACCAGCAGGGCTGGCCCTGCTACACCATGGCGTCGGGTCCGCAGCTAGGGCCATTTTTCGCATCCGGCCGCTGGAGCGGTCGGATGGGCAACTGTGAATGGCCAGGCGGAGCGCATTCGGCCGCTCCATCTGCTTGGTATGGGTGCAAATGTGGCTGAGACTGAGGGTTCAAGCCTCGCTGCGCCGCTGGAGACGGTAGACCCGCTGTTAGACCCACGGTGGGCGGAGCTTTCAAGCACCGCCGGGACTGCGTTGGTCTTCCACCATCCGGCCTGGCTGCGACTGATTCAGCGTCAGTATGGCTGCTCGCTGGGTGCCTGGGCGCTCACCGCGTCCGACGGGCGCTTAGAGTGCGGCCTGCCTTTCGCGCTGATGCGGAGCCGCCTAGCCGGTACCCGGCTTGTCGCGTTGCCTTTTTCAGATAGCTGCTCGCTGCTTCTCGCGCCGGGCTCACGGGTGGATCCTGGGGAGTTCTCCCATCGGCTCGCACGCGAGAGCGTTCGCCGAGGGCTTGACCTTGAAGTGCGGGCCACCTTTCCGGCCGGACACGGAGCGCACATCGTAAAGAGCTTTCTGGAGCACCGGCTCGCCTTGGGGCCCGATGTGGCGGCAGTGGAGAGTAAGTTCGCCCGCGGCCACAGGCGCGGCGTCGCAAAGGCGATCCGCGACGGAGTCACCGTCGAGCGGCGCACCGATACGGACGCCTTACGGCGCTTCTATCGCTTGCATCTCGCGACGCGGCGCCGTCAGGGGCTGCCCACGCCTTCAAAGCGCTTCATCCTGGGGTTCAGCCGGCTATTTGACGCCGGCCTAGGATTCGTCATCCTCGCCCGCCAGCACGAACGCGACATCGCCGCGGCGGTGTTCCTGACGACTGGCGCGACGTTGATGTACGAGTTCGGCGCCTCCGACGTGCAATTTCTGCGCTCGAGCCCCAACAACATGGTGCTCATGGAGGCGATTCGCTGGGGATGCGAAACCGGACATCAGACGCTGCACTTCGGGCGTACCGATCTCGACAACGAGGGGCTTCGCAGGTTCAAAAGGGGCTGGGGTACCGATGAATCGACGCTGCATTATTGCCGTTTCGGCTCGCCGATTCAGACATCGAGCGGGCGGTCGCGGAAGGTTCTAAGTCGGGCGATCTCGGGTGGGCCACCCGTACTCGGGCGGCTCGTGGGAGCCGCCTACTACCGTCACTTCGGCTAATTCCTCCCGCGCCGGGACACTGGAGTGGCCTCGGCAGCCTTCGAGTCCCCGCGGCCTCGCCAGCAAGCTACGGCAAGGACTCCCGCGCCTTGGCGGCCCGATTTGCCGCTTTGACGCACTGCCCTTGGCTGGTGAAACCAAGCTGCCTAAACTGTCCGTGCTTGCATTCCTCGCCCGAGACAGGGTCGGTCGGAGGGGGAACCGGCCGGCTTGGGATGGATTGCCAGTCGGGCTGGGTGTCGGAGGCTGCGTTGTTCGTGAGGCGGGTCACGTCCGAGCCGTCAGGGGCCCCTGTGTAGATCTCGAAGTTGGTGGAAAAGCACGGCCCGGCGAGGTCCTCGCGGTTGCTGGCAAAGGCGATCCTCTCGCCGTCGGGCGAGAAGGCGGGGCCAAGCTCGTCGATGAACTGCCCGCAGCTGCCCGTGCTGGCGGTGATGTTCGTCTGACCCGAGCCATCGGCGGTCATCGTATGCAGCTGGAAGTGGCGAAAGACGTTGCGAGAGAAGGCGATCCGGAGACCGTCGGGCGAGTAGGTCGGATCGGCGTCGGCCGTCTTGTCGGTGAGGCGGGTCAGGTTTGAGCCATCGGATGCCATCGTGAAGATCTCGTTCACTGGCCGGCCGGGAAACGGCGACGGCGGGGGCGTCCTGACAAAGGCGATCCTCTGCCCATCGGGCGAGAAGGCCGGGTCGGAGTCGGAGGTCGCGTTGTCGGTGAGGCGGTTCGCGCCGGAGCCGTCCGCGGCCATCGTGTAGATCTCGGGATTGCCGTCGCGGGTGGTGACGAAGGCGATCGTCCGCCCGTCGGGGGAGAACGCGGGCGCGTAGTCCGAGGCCGGGGCGCGGGTGATGTTGGTCTGGTTCGAGCCGTCCCGGTTCATCGTGTAGATCTCCGCGTTGCCATCTCGGTGGCTGACGAAGGCGATCAATCCGCGCTCACCTGGGAACGCTGCCCTGGCGGACATGGCGAGCGCCAGGGCGACGGCAACGGCGAGGATGGCGGTGGCGATCGAGCGCAAGGGGCCTGTCCGGAAGGGGGGAGGAAGCAGGCCGCCGCAGTATGGCAGCATCCGGACTTCGCGCAAGCGGAGCTGCGGATACCATCCGCCCGTGCTGCGAGTCGTCAGAGTCGAGGGACACTCATTCGTCTCCACCTACCTGAATCGCGACTCGGTGGTGCTGGACTTCGGGATGAACCGGGGGGACTTTGCCAGCGAGCTGGTCAAGCGATGCGGATGTCGGGTGATCGGCTTGGAGCCCGTCCCGGTGCTCTTCGATGCCCTGGCGACATCCCGCCACATCACGGTGGAACAGAGGGCCCTCACGGGGCGTGACGATATCGAGGCACTTCTCCACGTCAACGCGGACAAGGCGGCCTCGCTCGTTGGCAGCTTCGCGGCGCCAGACTCCGACATGGCGGTGGTGCGAGGAGTGACGCTCGAGAGATTCATGAGCGATCATGGCGTGCAGCGGGCGGATCTTGCGAAGTTTGACGTCGAAGGGGCGGAGGTGGAGGCGCTCGAGCGGGCGCCGGATGAGGTTCTGCTCCAGTTGCGCCAGCTGACGGTCGAGTTCCATGATTTCGTCGATCCAAGTCTGAGGCCGCGGATCATGGACATACACCGCAAGATGGAACGGCTGGGCTTCCGCAGGATCAACTTCTCGGTAAGCGACTACGACGTGCTTTACCTCCACGCAGAGCTCGGCGTGCGCGGACGGGATGTTGCCGTCATCACGGCGCAGAAGTTTTGGAGGGGTGCGAGGAGGCGGCTAATGGCGAAACTCGATCCCGCTGCCGACAAGGATCGCTGGTAAGACGTCCGATAGCCTCGCGGCCGATGCAGTCCACACCGCAGTTCTTCACGATCACGAACGCGCGCTTTTTCTGCGGCACGGTGGCCTTGCTCAACTCCCTGCGCATCACGGGCCACGAAGGCGAGCTCGTAGTGCTCGACACTGGCCTCGACGAGGCGCAGCGGCAACGCCTAGCACCGCACACGACTCTCGTCAGACCGGGCGCTGACCGCGCAGGCAATCCGACCATGTTCAAGGCATTCCCCTCGATGCTCAAGCCGCGCGGGACGATCGTCATTATCGACAGCGACATGCTTGTTACGGGCTCCCTCGCCCGCATGTTCGAAGCGGCAGAGGAGGGCCGCATCTGCCTCTACGGCGACCCCACGCAGCGGGTTCGCTGGTTTGCGGAGTGGGAAGGCCTCTTCAGTCTGTCTATCGCCCCGCGTCGCCAGCCGTACCTCAATGCGGGATTCGTTGTCTTCTCGACCCTGCGCTGGCCGAACCTACTCGAGCGCTGGTGGGAGGTGTGCTGGCGGATCCCCGACGACAGTACCCGGACCTATGGGGCCGCTTATGAGGACCCACTCTGCCTTGGCGACCAGGATGCCCTCAACGCGCTGCTGATGAGCGAGATCCCGGGGGGGGCCGTTCTTGAGGCGCCGCAGCTCGAGGCGCCGATCTTTGAGCAGTTGACCCATGTACAGGTTGTGGATGAGGAGCGCCTAGCCTGTACGCACCGCGGCGTGTCCACAGTACTGCTGCACGAGGCTGGAACACCGAAGGTGTGGGAGCGCGAAGCGTGCATGCGAGTCCGCGGCGCCTACGTCCGGCTAGCGCCCCGCGCGCTGCTCGCGGACGATCTGCCGTTGCGGCTCGAGCCGTCGGAGCTGCCCCCGTGGATGCGCGGCGGGAGGGGCGGTCGAGCGCTTGCTCGGGGCTTCAGTCTCACGACCACCGTCGTGCTTCCGATCATCCGTATGCTACCGAGCGGGCTGCGACCCTCGTCCGAGGGCGTCGCCCGCTTGCTCGCAGGTGCGAGGAAGCGAAGCCGCCGGCTCATAGAGTCTAGGAGCGGGTAGGGGAGGGAGACCGAGATTGGCGCGCGCACCCGGGGCGCGGGGTCGTGCGGCTCACGTTGGCTGTCTAGGCGCGGTTGCCTGCTGCCAGCACTGGAGATCGGCGTCGCTTGATGGGCGAATCTCGCTCCGGTGAACTCCGAGCCGCCGCGAGACTGCTTTGACGTGGTCCAGATCGAAGCACACCTTCGCGCAGCCGCGCAGGCTCGGGATGTTGTCGGACAGGACCTCGGGATGTTGTCGGACAGGACGTAGGTCAGGGCTGACTTGGCCCCGAGCGCTGCTCCCACGCGCAGCAGCTGACCCATCGCGTCGGTCATTACTCCCAGTCCCCGGAACGGCGTAAACGTGTAGGCGAACTCCAACAGAACCTCGTCGTCCTTCAGCGGAGGCCAATAGCCGGGGTCGTGTTGATCGAGGAGACGCTTGTCGGGCGGGGTAATGAGCCACTGGACGTAGACCGGAGTCCGATCGGCGTTCGAGGTGACGTGGAGCGTTCGTACACCCTTCTCGTGAAGCCGTTTGCGCCGGAGTGCGCGACCGTAGTCGGCGCCGGTTGTTCGCTCCAGCTCGGCATTGAAACCCTCGAAGGGCCCCTCGCACCGCTCCAGTGTCAACGGGATCTTGGCGGGTCGCGGCTCTGGGAGCTGCTCGAGGTTGCAGCGAAGGCCGAACTCCACTGCCTGAGAGGAAAGGCGTGTCTTCAGCTCCTCACCGATCACCTGCGCACTCAGTCGGCGAACATGTGTCACTGTCTCAAGCTTGGTGATCACGGGTTCAGGTTACCCTTCGGTGTTGCAGAACGGTCCGGGCTACCGCTCACGCACTGCCGACCCCGCCGCCTGACCCTCAAGCGAGTGCCCGTTCAAGAGCGCTCGCGACGTGCGCTACCTCCGCCTCCGTCACGCCCGGGAACATCGGCAGCGAGAGTACTCGGTTGGCGAGCCTCTCGGCGCAGGGAAAGTCGCCCGGCCCATAGCCGAGGTGACGCCAGCCAGGCTGAAGGTGAACAGGCGTGGGGTAGTGAGTAGAGGCCCCAATGCCATCCTCCCTGAGGCTCGCCCGGACGAGGTCACGGTCGTCTACCTCTACGACGTAGAGATGGAAGACCTGGCTCGAGCCCGGCAAATCTTCCGGGGGAAGTTTGAGCGGCAGGCCATCGAAGGCTTGACGGTACCGCCTGGCAAGGTCGCGCCGCTCTTCGTTCCAACCATCGAGCCGCCTCAGTTTTATCCGAAGGATGGCTGCTTGTAGATTGTCCAGGCGCGCGGTCGAACCGGGCCGTACGTGCCGGTTGGCATCGGCAGGGTCGCTCCCGTGGTGCCGCAGCGAACGCATAGTGGCCGCCAGGGTTGGATCGGCGCATGTCACCGCCCCACCGTCGCCCATGGCTCCGAGGTTCTTCGTCGGGTAGAAGCTGAAGCATCCCGCAGCGCCCAAACCGCCGATCCGCCGGTCGCCGATCCTCGCGCCATGCGCCTGGGCGGCATCTTCAACCACGGGAACCTCTCCGCAGATGTCGAGAATCTCGTCCATCGCTGCGGGCAGACCGTATAGGTGCACCGGTACGACGGCAGCGGTCTGCGGGCCCAGTGCATCGGCAAGTCGCCGGGTGTCCATGCAGCGCGTGTCCGGATCGACGTCGACCAGCACGGGAGTCGCACCCGCCGAGGAAATCGCCTCCACCGTCGCGACGAACGTGTGGGGCAC
>JACDAN010000223.1 GCA_013695385.1 Actinomycetota bacterium
GTCGGAGAGCCCGACCTCCTCGAGCGCGCGCCATGCCTCCTCGCGGATCCGGCGCTCCTCGCGCAACTGCCACGGCGGCCGGAGGATCCCCTCCAGTAGCCCGGTGCGAGACCAGGCGTGGCAGCCGATCATGACCCCGGACCAGACGTCGAGGTCCTGCGGCGCGCGCATCGCCTGGAAGACGGTCGCGAGGCCCGCGCGGGCTCTCCGGTGGGCTCCCCAGCGCACGATGTTTCGGTTCTCGAGCTGGATCCGGCCGCGGTCGGCCCGAAGGAAGCCGCTCACGCAGTGGAGGAGCGTCGACTTCCCGGCTCCGTTCGGGCCGATCAGGCACGTCAGCGATCCCGGCTCCACGGCGAAGCCGACCTCCTGCACCGCCTGCACGGCGCCGAACGACTTGGAGACCGAATCGACCACGAGCGCCGGCGCCGTCCCGTTCCCGTCCGCCATGCGGCGACTATACGGCGCAGCGGAGGCGTCCTAAGCCCTTCTTAGAATGGCCTGGCCTTGGCCGCTGAGTTCGTCCACCTCCACGTCCACTCCGAGTTCTCGATCCTGGACGGCGCCTGCCGGATCCCGGACCTCGCGGCCCGGGCCGCCGAGCTGGAGATGCCGGCGGTGGCGCTCACCGACCACGGATCGCTCGCCGGCGCCGTCCAGCTCTACCAGCACGCCGGGAAGCAGGGCGTCAAGCCGCTGATCGGCTGCGAGGTCTACGTCTGCGAGGACTCGTCGAAGCAGGAGAAGGGCTACGCGCACCTGACCCTCCTGGCGGAGACGAACGAGGGCTACGGCAACCTGATCAAGCTCGCCTCGGCCGGGTACCTCTCGGGCTACTACTACAAGCCGCGCGTCGACTGGAGCCAGCTCGAGTTCCACGCGAAGGGGCTCGTCGCGCTCTCCGGCTGCCTCTCCGGCCGGGTCTGCAAGGCGCTCGAGGAGAACCGCCCGAAAGACGCCGCCGCCGACCTCGATCGCCTCGCCCAGGTCTTCGGGCGGGACAGCGTCTACGTCGAGATCCAGAACGCGGGCCTCTCCGAGCAGGCGCGCATCAACCCGGCTCTCGCGCAGCTCGCTGCCGAGTCGGGCCTCCCCCTCGTCGCCACCGGCGATGTCCACTACCTGCGCCACGAGGACGCGCGGGCCCACGAGGCGCTCCTCTGCATCCAGTCCGGCGACTCGCTGAAGAACCCGAACCACTGGAAGTTCGACACCGACCAGTTCTATTTCAAGACCCCGGCCGAGATGGCCCAGGACTTCGTGGACTACCCCGACGCGTTGCTGCGGAGCGTCGAGATCGCAGAGCGCCTGAACGTCGAGATCCAGCTCGGCGAGATCCGGCTGCCGAAGTACCCGACGCCGGACGACCGGGACGCCTTCGACTTCCTCGTGGAGCTCTGCGAGAAGGGCATACAGAAGCGCTACGGGACCGTCACGCCCGAGCTCCAGGAGCGTCTCAGGTTCGAGCTGAAGACGATCAGAGAGATGGGTTTCGCCGACTACTTCTTGATCGTCTGGGACTTCGTCCGCTTCGCGCGCCAGAACGGGATCCAGGTCGGACCGGGCCGCGGCTCGGCCGCCGGCTCGATCGCGGCGTACTCGCTCGAGATCACCGACGTCGACCCGATCCGCCATGACCTGCTCTTCGAGCGCTTCCTGAACCCGGGCCGGAAGTCCATGCCCGACATGGACATCGACTTCGCGGTCGCCGGACGGGACCGGGTGATCAACTACGTCAAGGAGAAGTACGGCCGCGACCGGGTCGCGCAGATCATCACCTTCGGGACGATGCTGGCGCGTGCCGCCGTTCGCGACGCCGGCCGAGTGCTCGAGGTTTCCTACGGCCAGGTCGACCGGATCGCGAAGATGATCCCGGAAGGCCCGAAGGTGTACCTCGACGAGTGCCTGAAGCCTGGCGCCGAGCTCAAGGTGGCCTACGACGCCGACCCGCAGGTGCGGGAGATCGTCGACCTCGCGAAGCCCCTCGAGGGGCTCGTCCGCAACGACTCGATCCACGCCGCCGGGGTCGTGATCGGCGACCGGCCACTCGTCGAGTACGTCCCGCTGCAGCAGAAGGGCCCCGACCAGGAGGTCGTGACGCAGTTCGGGATGTGGGACGTCGAGGCGCTCGGCCTCCTGAAGATGGACTTCCTCGGCCTCCGCAACCTGGACGTGATCGAGAAGACCTACCAACTGGTCGGAGGCCTCTCCAACGAGAAGATCCCGCAGGAGGACAAGAAGACCTACGAGATGCTCGCGCGCGGCGACGCGATGGGCGTCTTCCAGTTCGAGTCGTCGGGGATGCGGGAGGCACTGCGGCAGGTGCGCCCGACCGAGTTCGAGGACCTGATCGCGCTCGTCGCCCTCTATCGCCCCGGCCCGATGGGCTACATCCCGTCCTACGCCAAGCGCAAGCACGGCCAGGAGGCCATCAGCTACATCGACGAACGCCTGAAGCCGATCACCGAGACGAGCTACGGGATCTGCATCTACCAGGAGCAGTACATGGAGATCTCGAAGCAGCTCGCCGGGTTCACGCCGGCCCAGGCGGACGATCTCCGCAAGGCGATCGGCAAGAAGATCCACTCCCTGATGGCATCCCTCAAGGACAAGTTCCTCGAGGGTTGCGCCCAGAACGGCGTGTCGCATTCGGTGGCGACGCAGCTCTGGAAGGACACCGAGCAGTCGCAGGACTACTCCTTCAACAAGTCGCATTCGGCCGGCTACGCCCTGATCGCCTACCGCACGGCGTACCTGAAGGCCAACCATCCCCACGAGTACATGGCCGCCCTGATCTCGTCCGTGATGAACACGAAAGACCGGGTGCCGCTCTACGTGAACGCCTGCACGGAGATGGGGATCGAGGTGCAGCCGCCCGACGTCAACTGCTCGCAGTGCGACTTCGCGGTCGTCGAGGGGAAGATCCGCTTCGGCCTCAACGCGGTGAAGAACGTCGGCGAGGGGGCGGCGGCCGCGATCGTCGCTGCACGGGAGGCCGGCGGCCCGTTCGAGTCGATCTGGGACCTGACCGAGCGCGTCGACCCGACGATCCTCAACAAGCGCGCGCTCGAGTCGCTGATCAAGTGCGGGGCGCTCGACTCGACGAACGCAGCGCGGCGCGGGATGCTCGACATCCTCGAGCACGCGATGGCGTGGGGCGGGCGCGAGCAGGCCGACCGGCTGCTCGGGCAGGGCTCGATCTTCGACCTCGGCGAGGACGCGTCGACGCAGCCGAAGCAACACCCGGTGATCCCGACCGGGGAGTTCGAGAAGGCGGAGCTACTGGCGCTCGAGAAGGAATCGCTCGGGCTCTACGTCTCCGAGCACCCGCTGCACGAGGTGAAGGACCAGCTGCGTCGCAAGACGGACTGCGCGCTCTCCGACGTGGCCGCGCGGCGGGACGGCGAGTTCGTGACGGTCGGCGGGATGGTCGGAGCGCTCAAGAACCTGACGACCCGCAAGGGCGACCCGATGGTCTTCGCCCGTCTCGACGACCTGACGGGGAGCACCGAGATCGTCGTCTTCAACTCCGTCTATGCGGCGGCGCGCGAGCTCCTGCAGCTGGACGCGATCCTCGTCGTGAAGGGACGGGTCGACCACAAACAGGAGGGGGACACGAAGCTGATCGCGATGGAGGTCACCGGATTCGAGGCGGCGCAGGTCTCGCGCGAGGTGCGGTTGAAGGTCGACGCGCGCCGGGCGCCGGCAGGGCTCATCCGTGAGCTGGCCGTGATCGTGCGCGGCTTTCCCGGCGAGGCCCAGGTGATCGTCTCCCTGGAGACCTCGGTGGGGCCGAAAGTCCTCGAGCTCGGCCCCAGCTACCGAGTGCAGGCCACGCCCGCCTTCTTCGGCGAGGTCAAGGCGCTGCTCGGCGAAGCTGCGCTCGCCTGAGCTCCCTGGCCCGACCGATCATCGTGTTGTTGCTGATCGTCTCCGGGTGTGCCGGGGGCGAGCCCGACTCCAGCTCGGCGCGGGTGGCTCAGGTGGTCGACGGGGACACGATTCGCCTCGCCGACGGCCAGCGGGTGCGCCTCGTCCAGATCGATGCTCCCGAAGCGCGCCCTCCCGAGTGCTTCGGCCGCTCGGCGGGCATGATCCTCAGGCAGCTGCTCCCCGAGGGCACCCGCATCCGCCTCGAATACGACTCGGACCTCGACAGGGTCGACCGGTTCGGCCGCGGGCTCGCCTACGTCTTCGACGGGGAGACGAACGTCAACCTGGCGATGGTCCTTCGCGGAGCGGCCACGCCGTACTTCTTTCGCGGTGATCGCGGCCGTTATGCGCGTCAGCTCGTGGAAGCCGCACTCCGGGCCCGTGCGGATCGCCGGGGGCTGTGGGCGGCCTGCCCGGCAACGAAGCTCGACCCGAGCCGCGGCTTCGCGGCGTCCTAGGCCGGCCCATCACTCCTCCCGAGCGCCTTCCGGAGACGTTTTTCCCAGGCGCCGCCGGATCGCCTTCAGCCAGCTCTTCCTGATCGCGCCGCTTCCAAGGCGGACGACAAACCAGTAGCGGCCGAATTTTCGGGTCGCCCCTGCGTCGGTGCCGACGATCCTCGTTTCGGTGGCGACCCGGCTGCCTTTGCCCTCCGTCGTCACCGTGAAGTTCATCGCCGCCTTCGCGTAGCCGGGCTTGGCGAAGCCGATGAAGTCCTCGGTCGGCTGTGGCCGGTTCCCCAACGGGCTCCAGAAGCGTCCGATCGCGCCGACGAGGATCTCCTCCCCGGGACGCTCTCCCAGCTGCACGAATCCGATCTTCAGCATCTGCTCGAGCAGCGGCGCCCTCGGGTCGAAGGCGCGCCGTGACCGGCCCAGCGTCCTCAGCAACATCAACGGGCCGAACAGCCGCACCTCCCGACCCTGCACCGCAAGCACAGCCTCGTACGCCGCCGCAGGGGCGGCCGGCACCCAGAGATCGTGCACCTCGTGCACGTCGTACGCCGGCATGAGGTCGTCTAGGAGGGTGCTCATGTCGACGTAGCATCGCAAGCAGCAGCCTTGATCGGAACCCGCAGGCCGACTCCGGTGTAGAAGGGGAAGTGGTGGGCCGGCCACTGTCAGAGGCGGAGCTCGTCGAACGAGCAAAGCATGGCGACCAGGACGCCTACGGAGAGCTCGTGCACGCATACCAGGGGATCGCCTTTCGGACTGCCTACCTGCTGACCGGCAACGGAGCAGACGCCGAGGACGCGGCTCAGGACGCCTTCGTCAAGGCCTTCTACGCGTTGAGCCGCTTCCGTGCGGGCGCGGAGCTGCGGCCGTGGCTCCTGCAGATCGTCGCCAACGAGGCACGCAATCGCCGCCGCTCGGCCGGCCGCCGCGTGAACCTCGCTCTGCGCGTCGAGGCAGACCCGCTCTCGGGGGGCGCGGCCCCGTCCCCCGAGGTCAACCTCCTCGCCGGCGAGCGGCAGTCCGCGCTCCTGGCCGCCGTCAACGCGCTCCCGGAGGAGCAGCAGCAGGTGGTCGCCTGCCGCTATCTCCTCGAGCTCACCGAGGAAGAGACAGCGGTGACGCTCGGTTTGCGCAGGGGCACGGTCAAGTCCCGGCTCTCCCGGGGGCTCGCCCGACTGCGCGAACAACTGGAGGTGAGCGATGCCTGAGCTCGAGCGCGCACTGGTGACCCTCGGCCAGAATCTCGATTATCCGGCGACGCCGAACCTGTCAGGTGCTGTCGCGCGCCGGCTCGCCGAAGGCCACCGCCCCTCGCGGCCGTTGCTTCGACGCCGCTCGCTCGTAGTAGCACTGGCCATCCTGGCCGTGGCAGCGGGTGCCGCTATGGCCGTGCCACAGGCCCGCAGCACGATCCTCGAGTGGTTCGGTGTAGGCGGAGTGACGATCCGGTACGTCGAGGAGCTGCCCGAGGTGCCGAAGGCGTCATCCGAGCTCGACCTCGGCGATCGCGTGAGCCTCGCCGAGGCCCGCAGGCGCGCGGACTACGACGTCCTCTTCCCGGAGCTGGAAGGCCTCGACAGGCCGAGGATCTACTTCCGCGATCCGCCCGCCGGCGGAATGGTGTCGTACGTCTACGGGTCCGAGGCTGCGCCGAAGCTCCTGATCCAGCAGTTCGCCGCCGGCGGAGTGCTGAAGAAGCTCGTCGCCGGTGCGACGGAGGTCGATTTCGTCTCGACTCGAACTGGCTCGAGTGTCTGGCTCAGGGGTCAGCCACATGACCTCTTCTTCCTCGACGCGAGCGGCGAGTATCAGTACCAGGCCGGCCGGCTCGTCGGCAACGCTCTCGTGATCGAGGGCAGAGGCGTGACGTACCGCATCGAGGCCGACATCGAGAGAGGCGAGGCCCTGCGGATCGCGGAGTCCCTGCGCTGAGGGACCCGGAACCAATGCTCGCCCGTAGGTGTAGAGCGGGTGACAACTCGAGGAGGTAGTGCATGAGGAAGTTGCTGATCGGATTCGCGCTCGTCGCACTCGCGGCGCCCGTGACGGCCGCTGCCGGAGGGTGGGCGACCGCAGGCCTGGCCCCGCCCGAGAACATCGGTGCCGGCGACACGTGGAACGCGAAGGTCACGATCCTGCAGCACGGTGAGACGCCGCTGGAGGGCGTCGTCCCGACGGTGACGATCCGGAGCGGCTCGACGGTCAAGAGCTTCACTGCGAAGCCGACGAGTGAGCCGGGCGTCTACCGGGCGAAGGTCGTCTTCCCGAGCGAGGGCAAGTGGTCGTACGAGGTCAAGGACGGCTTCAACCAGTACGGCGGCGGCCAGACCCACAAGTTCGCGGCGGTCTCGATCGCAGGCGGCGGAGGAAGCGGCGTGCCGTTCTTCGCGATCATCCTGGCCGGTTCACTGGCGGTCGTCGTCATGGCGGGGCTCTACCTGCTTGCACGCCGTCTGCGCG
>JACDAN010000067.1 GCA_013695385.1 Actinomycetota bacterium
GTCCCTTTCCTCGACCTGATCCAGGAGGGCACGCTCGGGCTGAACCGCGCGGTGGAGAAGTTCGACTGGCGCCGGGGTTTCAAGTTTTCAACCTACGCGACCTGGTGGATCCGTCAGTCGGTGCAGCGTGCCGTCGCGAACCACGCGCGGACGATCCGTGTTCCCGTCCATGTCGTCGAGCGGCAGCAGAAGCTGTCGCGAGCGGCGCGCCGGCTCGAGGTCGAGCTGGGCCGCGAGGCGACGAAAGAAGAGCTCGCGGAGGCCACCGGCCTGCCGCTCCAGCACGTGCAAGAGGCGCTCGGCGCGGCGCACGCGTCCGTCTCGCTAAACCAGACGGTCGGCGCGGACGACGAGGGCGAGCTCGGAGACTTGTTCGCCGACCGCGAGGCCGCCGACCCGTTCGACGAGGCAGAGGAGTCGCTGCGCAAGCAGGGCGTCCGCCGCGCGCTGGACGCGCTCCCGGAGCGCGAGCGGCGCATCCTCGAGCTGCGGTTCGGGTTCGAGGGCGAGCCCTGGACGCTCGAGGCGATCGGCCACGAGCTCGACCTGACGCGCGAGCGCGTCCGCCAGCTCGAGGGCCAGGCCCTCTCTCGGCTGGCGGCTTTGCGCGATCTGGCAAGTCTCGCGGCTTAAGCTCGCCGGGCGGCAACGCCGTCTCTCTAGGGGTCTTGCGCTGGACCGGGGAAACTTATACTCCCGCTGAACGCGAGAGAAGTGCACCCGCGAAAAAGGAGAACAACTTGAGGATCAAGTGGCACAGGCTGTTGATGCTGCTCGTCGTCGCCATGCTGGCCTTCGCCGCAGTCGGCTGCGGTGGCGATGACGAAGAAGGTACGGACGGGACGACCGCGGCCACGACAGGGGAAGAGGCGGCAAGCGGCGGGACACTCGTCTTTGCCGGCGCATCCGACCCGGTCGTGCTCGACGGAGCGCTCGTCTCCGACGGCGAGTCGATCCGTGTGATCACGCAGATATTCGAGACGCTCGTCGCGCTGAAGCCCGGCACGACGGAGCCGGTCGCCGGCCTCGCCGAGAGCTGGGAGGCGAACGACGACGGCACCGTCTGGACGTTCCAGATCCGCGAGGGCGTCACGTTCCACGACGGCGAGACGCTCGACGCCGAGGCGGTCTGCTTCAACTTCGACCGCTGGTACAACTTCGAAGGGCCGCTGCAGAACCCGGGCGCGACCTACTACTGGCAGGTCGTCTTCGGCGGCTTCGCCACCTACAGCAAGGACAGCGGCGCTCCCGAGGAGAGCCTCTACAAGAGTTGCGAGGCAACGGACGCGTCGACCGCAGTCCTGACGCTGACGAAGCCGTCGGCGACGTTCATCCCGGCGCTCTCGCAGCAGGCGTTCTCGATTGCCAGCCCCAAGGCGCTGACTGAGTTCAAGGCGGACGAGGGCACCGTCGACGAGGACGGCGTGTTCAGCGCGACTGGCACGTTCGGCACCGAGCATCCGATCGGCACCGGGCCGTTCAAGTTCGAGTCGTGGACGCGTAACGACAGGCTCGTGCTGGCGCGGAACGACGACTACTGGGGCGACAAGGCGAAACTCGACAAGCTGATCATTCGCCCGATCTCCGACAACGCCGCCCGCCTGCAGGCGCTGCAGACCGGCGAGATCCAGGGCTATGACCTTGTCGAGCCGCAGGACATCGCCACGCTCGAGGGTGACGACACGTTGCAGGTAATCGACCGGCCTGCCTTCAACGTCGCCTACGTGGGCTTTAACATCGCGAAGAAGCCGACCGACGACATCAAGGTGCGCGAGGCGATCGCGTACGGCCTCGACCGCCAGGCGGTCGTGGACAACTTCTACTCCGGCCGCGCGGTCGTCGCGACGCAGTTCATGCCGCCGGAGGTCATCGGCTGGGCGGACGACGTCCAGGCCTACGAGTACGACCCCGAGAAGGCGAAGCAGATCCTGACCGACGCCGGCTACACCTTGCCGGTGCCGATCGAGTTCTGGTACCCCACGGATGTGTCCGCCCGTACATGCCGGATCCGAAGCGGAACTTCGAGGCGTTCGCCGCCAGCCTGAACAAGTCGGGCTTCAAGGTGACGGCCAAGAGCGCTCCGTGGAACCCGGACTACCTGGGTCGCGCGGACGAGGGGAAGGCGGGCAACCTGCGCCTGCTCGGCTGGACCGGCGACTACGGTGACGCGGACAACTTCATCGGCACGTTCTTCCAGAGCCCACAGAAGGCCTGGGGAACGACCGAGAAGCCGCTCACCGAAATCGAGAAGCTCCTGAACGACGCGGAGATCGAAACCGAAGAGTCGGAGCGCGAGTCGCTCTATCAGGAGGCGAACCGGCAGATCATGACCGAGCTTCCGGGCGTCCCCTACGCGCACTCCGAACCAGCAGTCGCGTTCGTTGCGAACGTGAAGGGATACCAAACGAGCCCGACCTCGAACGAGTCGTTCGCGCCGGTCTCGATCGAGGAATAACGAGGAAGCTAGAGTCCGGCGGGCGACATGCTGCGTTTCGTCGTCCGCCGGCTCTTGCTCCTGATCCCGATCCTGCTCGGGCTCTCGATCCTGGTCTTCCTCTGGATCAGGGCACTGCCGGGGAGCCCGGCGACGACGCTGCTCGGCGAGCGGGCGACGCCCGAGGCGATCGCCGCGATCAACGAGCAGTACGGCCTGAACGAGCCGCTACAC
>JACDAN010000285.1 GCA_013695385.1 Actinomycetota bacterium
GGGACTTCCGCGCCGCGCGCCGACCTAGTCCGGCGCCCGGCCTCCGGACCGTCGCGGAAAGTCGCGAGACTTTCCGTGAATGCGGAGCGCCAAGTCAGCTCCGGACTTCTACCTGCCCGCTGCGGGACATGGGGCGCCAGTGCAACGGTGTACCGCGTATCGCCGTGAGGATCGACTCGATCACGACGAGATACATCAGCTGCCGGTAGACGAACTGCTGCAGCGGCATCGCCCAGAGCACGCGCGGCGACTCACCGTCGAGCCGGAACGCGTACCAGCCGAGAGCGAGCTGGAGCGTGGTGAACACGATCCAGAAGCCGGCGACGGTGCTGACCTCGAGAAAGATGAGCCCGTAGAGCGAGAAGAGGTCGATCATAGGCGCGAGTAGCGGCAGTGCGATCTGAAACAGCACGAGGTAGGGGAGGCCGCGCCGCCCGATCCGACCCTCCCCGGGGCGCCAGATCGCCGCCCGGTGCTTCCAGACGGCCTGGAGTGTTCCGTAGCTCCAGCGGTAGCGCTGGCGCCAGAGGGCCCGAAGGGAGGAGGGCGCCTCCGTCCACGCACGCGCGTCCTCCACGTAGACGACCTGCCACCCTGCGCGGCCCACGGCGAGAGTGAGGTCTGTGTCCTCGGCCAACGTCGCCGACGACACCCCGCCGACGTCCTGCAGGGCCTGACGCCGAAAGGCCCCGATCGCTCCGGGAACCGTCGGCATACACTGGAGGCGGTCGTAGAGACGCCGGTCGAGGTTGAAGCCCATCACGTACTCGATGTGCTGCCAGCGTCCGAGCAGCCGACGGCGGTTGCCGACCTTCGTGTTCCCCGAGACGCCGCCGACGTTCTCATCGCTGAAAGGCCGGACGAGGCGCTTCAGGGTCTCGGGCTCGAAGACGGTGTCCGCGTCGACCATGACGACGACGTCATGACGGGCAGCCTCGATCCCGCGGTTCAGCGCCCCAGGCTTACCCTGGTTCGGCTGGCGCAGAACGAGAACCTGAGGCAGCTCGAGCTGCTCGGCGAGATCGGCGGTGGCGTCTGTCGACCCGTCGTCCACAACGATGATCTCGAACTCTGGGTAGTCGCTGGCCGAGAGCGACCGGACGGCGCGCTCGATGCCGACCGCTTCGTTGAAGGCCGGGACGACGATCGAGATCGGCTCCGAGAAGGTTTCGTACCGCGGCCGGCTGCGGACGAAGCTGGCGTGCCGCCGCGCGAACCCGAAGAGGAGCAGGATCCGCGCTGCGAAGAGCACTGCGACGACGAGGAGCAGCGCGCCCAGCGCGCCGGTCGTCCAGCGAGCCACGCTCAGGGTGGCGAGCAGCAAACGTCCCTTCACCTCCGCCCAGTCGCCGGACGAGAGCTCCACTTCGCCGCGCGGAAGGCCCGCGAACGCCGAGACGCGCACGAACTCGAATCCCCGAGCGCGAAGCTCCGGCACGACCCGCTCGAGCGCAGCGACGGTCTGGGAGCGGTCGCCGCCCCCGTCGTGCAGGAGGACGATGCCGCCCCGCTCGCCGGTCGGCGTGATTGCGTCGACGATCTTCTCGACTCCCGGTCGGCGCCAATCCTCCCCGTTCAGGTCTGAGAGCGCGATGACGTAACCCTTCGCGATCAGTCGTGTGAGAGCTTCCTTCTGGGGCTCGGTCACGGCGGCCGAAGTCGACGAGTAGGGAGGTCTGACCAGACGCGGGCGGATTCCGAGGGTGCCGGCGACGGCGTTCTCCGTCAGGCCGATCTGGAGCGTCTGCTCCCACGCGGGCAACGCGGAGATGTCGGCATGCGTGAACGTGTGATTACCGATCTCGAAGCCCTGGGCGTGGAGGTCACGGATGACGTCGGCATGGCGCGCGACCTCGCTTCCCACCACGAAGAACGTCGCGGGGACGTGCAGTCGCTGCAGGGTCTTCGCGATCCGAGGCGTCCACCGTGGATCGGGGCCGTCGTCGAAGGTGAGCGCGATCTTCCGGCCGGGATCCTTGCCCCGTGAGAGCAGCCGGTCGCCGTCCGCGAGCAAGATCGGGCCGGCGGCCGCGAGCGGGCCGCGCTGCCCCGCTGGAGGCGTTGCGCTACGACCCGTCGAGTGCGTGGAGAGACCCTGGACGGCGAGGAGGACGACCACCGGGACGAGCAGGAGGACGAGCGTGCTCCACCGGACGACCGATCGCCCAACCCGGCCGGAGGCGCGGGTCCTCGTCATCCGTCTCTATCCCTTGGGTGGCTTCGGAGGCTTCTCTGGCTTCTGCTGCCCCGGCGGAGTGGTCGTGGTGGTCGTTGTCGTCGTTGTCTGCGAGTTGGCGCGGCGCCGTGCCTTTTCAGGCGGCGTCGGCGGCTGTGGCTGGGTCTGCGTAGCTTTTTTCTCCTGGCCGGGAGGTAGCGTCAGTCCTCGGCGCGCCAAGCCGGGGGCGGGCGTCGTCGACTGCGCTTGCGCAGTCGGGCCGGGCACGACCGGCGGCGCAGTGGAACGTGTGCGGATGCCCGGAGCGCTCGCGCGACCATTGCTCCGAGAGCGCCGGTCCGCGCGCAGTGCCGGCGTAGCGCTCGTGGGCGACCCGCCGCTAGTACGCCGTACCGCATCAGCGTCGGCGGTGGACTGCGGCGGTCGCCGCGCAGCGTCGTCTGCTCGCTTGTCCTTCGGTTGCCCCCCGTCTCGGTTCAGCGCGGAGATCGGGAAGGAGACGCTCGGCAGGCTGCCAAGGCCGAGCATGCCGATTCCGAGCCCGACGAGCCACAAGGAGGCAAGAACGCTCGCAACCAAGGCTCCGCGCTTCAGGAAGCGCGAGCGGCGCTTATCCGTCGTCACGAAGATGGCTTGCTCGGGTTCTGAGCCTCTCGCACCAGCCTCTTCACGGCGCGCGCTCGGCTCGCGCTCGGTCGTTGTCATTTCTGCACTCACTCCCCCTAAAGATGCCTCGGCAAGCCAAAACCTACGCACGCGTCTGGGGGTTTGCGGAACTTTTACAAGGGAACGGGTCGTGGTCGCCGCGAACCCTAGACTCGCGGGATGATGCTCATCGCCTCCGCCCTCAGCGCGATCACCGACGGGCTCACGGCCGTCATCGGCGACTACGGGCTCTACGCCGTCTTCCTCCTGATGCTCATCGACGCCGTGCTTCCTGCGGCCAGCGAGCTCGTGATGGTCTACGCCGGCGCGGTTGCGGCCGGGGCGTTCGCCGGTCAGGACGTCGTTCTCTTCGGAGGGCGGATCGAGTCCGAGGGGTGGGCGTGGCTCGCGATGTCACTCGCAGGCGGAATCGGCTACGTGATCGGCTCGATCGGAGGTTGGGCGATCGGCTACTATGGCGGCCGTCCGTTCTTGGAGCGGCGCGGGCGCTGGCTGCACATCACGCCCGGCCGGCTCGATCGAGCCGAGAGATGGTTCGAGCGCTGGGGCGACTGGGCGGTCGCCCTCGGCAGAGTCACGCCGGTCGTCCGCTCGTTCATCGCGATCCCGGCCGGCGTCGGGCGCATGCCGCTCGGCCGCTACACCCTGCTGACGATCCCGGGGTCACTGGCCTGGGCGGCCGCATTCGCCGCCGTCGGCTGGGCCTTCGGCTCCAAGTGGGAGGACTTTCACCACCAGTTCCGCTACGCGGAGTACGTCGTTGCCGCCGTGATCGTGGCCGCGGTCGTGGCTGCGATCGTCCGTCACAGGCGAGGGGCTAGGATGTCCGGCCGTGCCGAAGATCCCGCTCGTTGACGTCGGGGCACAGTACGCGCCCCTGAAGGATGAGCTGCGGAGCCGCTTCGAGGCAGTGCTCGAGTCCTCGCAGTTCATCCGCGGTCCGAACGTTCAGGCCTTCGAGGAGGAGGCCGCTGCCTACCTCGGCGTCAAGCAGGCCGTCGGCGTCGCGAACGGCACCGACGCCCTCGTCCTCGTCCTCGACGCGATGGGGATCGGGCCGGGCGACGAGGTCATCTGTCCGGCGTTCACGTTCTACGCAACGGCCGAGTCCATCGCCCAGCGCGGCGCAACCCCCGTGTTCGCCGACATCGACGCCACGACGCTGAATCTCGATGCCGACGACGTCGCCGGCCGGATCACGGACAGGACGCGGGCGATCATGCCCGTCCACCTGTTCGGCCGGGCCGCGCCGCTCGCGGAGCTCTCCGAGCTCGGACAGCCGCTCATCGAGGATGCTGCGCAGGCCTTCGGCGGACCCGGGATCGCGCAAACCGGAATCGCCGCCACCTTCAGCTTCTACCCGACGAAAAACCTCTTCTGCCTCGGCGACGGAGGCTTGGTCACCGCCAACGACGAGGAGCTTGCGGAACGCGTCAGGACGCTCGCGTTCCACGGATCCCGCGACAAGGCCACGTTCGACTTCGTGGGCTACAACTCGCGACTCGACGAGCTCCAGGCGGCGTTCCTCCGCGTCTTCCTCGAGCATCTGGACGAATGGACCCGGGGCCGGCGCGAAGCGGCCGCGCGCTACGCGGAGCTCGGGCTCGGCGACCTCGTGGAGCTGCCCGAGGACGATCCGTCCCACGTGTATCACCTCTTCGTCTGCCGTTCTCCCGACCGCGATCGAATCCGAGAGGCGCTGACGGCCGCGGAGATCTCCTCGGCGACGTACTACGTGACGCCGCTTCACCTCCAGCCGGCGCTGCGCTTCCTCGGCTACGAGCCGGGCTCGATGCCGGAGACCGAGGGGGCGGCGCAGGAGAACTTCTCGATCCCCCTCTGGCCGGGGATCTCCCTGGAGATCCAGGAGCGTGTGGTCGAAACGGTCCGTGCCGCCGTCGGCGCACCCGTCAGCTGATGCTCCCCGTCAACCGGCACAGGCTCTGGCAGCTCGCGGCGGACGCCGGGCTGATCGCTCTCGCGTGGTGGCTGGCGTTCCAGCTCCGCTTCGATTTCGACGTCCCGGCGAACTTCCGCGACGGCGTCTGGACAACCGTGGGGATCGTCGTCGCCATCAAGCTCGCCGTCTTCGTCGCTTTCGGCTTCTACAACCGCTGGTGGCGCTATGTGTCCACGAAGGACATGTGGCGGGCGGCTCTCGGCGTCGTCGTGGCGTCTGTGATCGCCGCGAACGCCATCTACTTCCTCGACCCGTTCGAACGGCGCCTGCCCCGCGGGGTGGCGCTGATCGACGGAGTCATGCTGCTCGGTCTGATCGCAGGAACGAGGCTCGCCGCCCGCAGCATCTTCGAGCGGCCCTCGGCCTCGCGCCTCGTCGCTCGCGGCAAGGAGGTCATCGTCGTGGGAGCAGGGGACGCAGGCCAGCTCGTGATCAGGGAGATGCAACGCTCGCGCCAGCTCGGTTACACGCCGATCGGGATCGTCGACGACGATCCGCGGAAGAAGAACCTGCGCGTCCACGGGGTGCGCGTGCTGGGAACGAGCGACGAGCTCCCGCACATTCTGCGCGACAACAGGCCCGACGAGCTGCTGATCGCCATCCCTTCGGCCTCCGGCGAGTCGCGTCAGCGCATCGTCGAGGTGGCGCGGCGGGAAAGCGTCCCGGTCAAGACGCTGCCCGGCCTCTACGAGCTCATCGCCGACGAGGAGAACCTCGCTGCCCAGATCCGGCCGATCCAGGTCGAGGACGTCCTCGGCCGTGAGCCTGTCGAGGTCGATCTCGAGGCGATCTCGTCCTACCTTGCCGGCGAGACGGTTCTCGTCACCGGCGCGGGGGGCTCGATCGGCTCGGAGCTCTGCCGTCAGATCGCCCGTGCTCGGCCCACCCGGCTGATCCTCGTCGACCAGGGAGAGACGCCCCTCTTCGAGATCGAGCGCGAGCTCGTCGACGAGCGGGAGTTCACTGCCAGCATCCCGGTGCTCGCCGACGTCGGCAACCGCACGAAGATGCGCCAGGTCTTCGACCGGTACCGGCCCGGTGTGGTCTTCCACGCCGCCGCCTACAAGCACGTGCCGCTGATGGAGGCGAATCCGCTCGAGTCGATCCGCAACAACGTCCTCGGGACGAAGGTCGTGGCCGACGCCGCCGTCGAGTTCGGCGCCAAGCGCTTCGTCCTGATCTCCACGGACAAGGCGCTGAACCCGAAGGCGGTCTACGGGCAGTGCAAGGCGCTCTGCGAGTGGGTGGCGGAGGCGTACGGGTGCCGCGAGGACATCGAGACGCGGTTCATGGCCGTTCGCTTCGGCAACGTCCTCGGCTCCGCGGGCAGCGTGATCACGATCTTCCGGCGCCAGATTGCCAAGGGAGGGCCGGTGACGATCACCCACCCGGAGATGACGCGCTACTTCATGACCATTCCCGAGGCATCGTCGCTCGTCGTGCAGGCCGGGGCGATCGGCGGCGGAGGGGAGATCTTCGTCCTCGACATGGGCGATCCGGTCGGGATTCTCGACCTCGCCCGCGACATGATCCGCCTCTCGGGCCGAGAGCCCGAGCGCGACATCCCGATTCAGTTCATCGGCGTTCGCGCGGGCGAGAAGCTCCACGAGGAGCTCTGGGGCCCGGACGAGGAGATCGCGGAGACCTCGCACCCGAAGATCCGCCGGGCGCGGCGCGCCCCGGTCGAGGCGTCGTGGCTCGATGACGAGCTCGCAGTGCTCGCACGGCTCGTCGAGGAGGGCGAGACGCTCGAGGCCGTCTCACGCCTCTCGATGATGGTGCGCGCGCCCCAGCGGGCTGATGTGCCTCAGCGGACCTCCGCCCGTACCTGATCCGTAGTACGGGGTGTGCGCCGCCTCGTCGTCCTGGGTGTCTGCGTGCTCGCCGCGATCCAGCTCACGAGCTCTTCGGCGGGCGGGCCCGTC
The DNA here is from genome assembly GCA_013695385.1 of Actinomycetota bacterium. Taxonomy (GTDB): domain Bacteria; phylum Actinomycetota; class Thermoleophilia; order Gaiellales; family Gaiellaceae; genus JACDAN01. Next base: position 6,728 of record JACDAN010000285.1, read on the forward strand.
GGGCCGGTCAGCCTCGCCGCCGGCTACGGGCTCCGTCTGGGTCTACGGCGACGGACGCATTGTGAGGGTGAAATCCGGAGACGCGTCGTGTTACCACGGTCGTTCGACCATTGGTCAGCGGGTTCGTCGGAGCGGTGGCGACCGGCTTCGGCAGTGTCTGGGCCGCTCGCCTCGACGAGACCGTCGTCCGCATCGACGGGCGCACCGGCCGGAGTGAGAGCGACGATCTCGAACGGGTGGAATCCGATCGACGTTGCCGCAGGGGCGAGCCACGTCTGGGTCGTCGACTCCGAGCGGGAGTTGCACCGGCTCGATCCGCGTACGAACCGCGTGACGGGCCACAAGCGGGTTCCGGGCCGAATCTGGGGCGGCGTCGCCGCCGGTCGAGCGGGCGTGTGGCTGGTGACCGTCCCCGGCCGAGGCCCGGTCACCGGCCCGGCGGGCCCAAGAATCCTCTGGCGCGTCCACTCACAGACGCTCGGCCTCTCGCGCGTGATGCGGCTGACGTGCGACGCGCGCCTTTGGGTCGCCGAATCCGTCTGGGCGCTCGGTGCCTGCAACGGCTTCGTCTTCCGCCCGAGAGGTCGGCCGATCGACGTCGCTCGGAGCGGCTCAGACCTCGCTCTGGAGGCCGGTTCGGTCTGGAAACCGGTTCGGTCTGGGTCGCCGAAGGGTTGACGGTCCACCGGGTCGATCCTCGGCACCGAAGGGTCGTCGCTCGGATCGCCGCCAACGGCGGTTCTCTCGCCGCGACCGGTGACGCCGTGTGGCTGCTCGGCATGGGGAACGGCGTCGCCGGCTGGCTCCGGCGGCTCGATCCGGCGAAGAGCAGGCTCGCCGGGCGCCCGATCCGCCTGGCTTCCAGGTAGCCGAAGGGCCGCGTCTCCGCGGCCCTCCGCCTCGATCGGTCTTAGCTAGCGCAGACGGCGACTAATCGTCGTCGTCGTCGTCGTCCCCGCCGCCGTCATCGTCGTCGTCGTCGTCGTCGTCGTGGTCACCGCCGTGACCACCCCCGCCTTGGCTGCCGGGCACTTTGACCAGCAGCAGCTGGCCGTTTTCACCTTTGCTCGAGTTCGGCACGAGCGTCGGGCCTGGCTGTGGGACGGTGCTGTTGTGTGCCTGGACGTCCAGGAGCCACCAGTCTCTGCCGAAGATGTGGCCGACGTCGATGATTCCGGACGATTCCCAGGTGCCACGCCGGCAGCCGGTGCAGTTCTCCGTCATTGAGCCAGGCGGCGTGCCGGGCGTCGTGTTCACGCGCGCCACGGAGCGCAGCCTGCCGTCGGAGAAGCGGTACTCCATCACCCGGTTGTAGCCGCCACTGAAAGGCTCGTCGCGGAAGGCCGACTCGCGGTCCTCCTGGACCATCAGCACCTTCTCGGAAGCATCCATGTTGTCCGGGTTGTAGATGTCGTCCCCGCCGTTCGGCGGGGCTCCGTCGCCGTTCAGGATCATCCGCATCGAGGCGCGATACGGGTTGTTCCGGTCGAAATCGAACTGATAGACGCGACCGCGGAGCGTGGCTGGAGGCTTGCCGGTATCAGCGAGGAAAATCCGGCTCTCGCGACCCGGCATCAGAGCGACGTCCTCCATCCGGTCGAACTTGAAACCGCCCTTCGCAGTGGCCGCAGCCTTCAGCGTGGTGCTGGTCGCGTTTTCCGCCTGGGTCAGCTTCACCCAGCGGCCGTGGACGACCTGCGTCTTGGTCGTTACCTCGGCGTTGCTCCTCTCCTCACCGGGGTCTGGAACGAAAACGTGCAGGCCTTCGTCTGGCCCACCCTCGGCACCTCTGATCGCCTCGTTGAACGAATCGTCGAAGTAGCCGTAGAAGTACGCGGGCTGACCCGAACGAAAGTCGTCGTCAGTGGTAACGAAGACCCACTTCTTCAGCCTCAGTGGCAGCAGGTTCTCGTGTTGCATGTGGCCCATGTGGGCGAGATCGCGGTACATGCCCGTCTCGGGATCCATCACGATCGAGCTGCCGTCGTGCGCCGGTCCCGGTGGCTGGCCCGCGATCGGGACGGCCTCCTCGCCGGTGAAGTAGTACGGCTCCCCGCGGATCATCCGTAGTGTCGCCGAGCAGAACCGCTCGTAGCCCTCGAGGCCTGTGAACAGGTATTGGGCCTCGTGGACGCTACGCGTCTTTGTGTTGACCTCGAGCCGCGAGATGCGCGAATCGACGCCGGGCGGGTTGTTCGGGAACGACCGTCCCAGCTCGTGGTTCATCACGACGACCGCCGTGTTCGACTTGTCGCTGTTGAACCAGTGCCAGCGGCCCTTCTTCTGCTTGTACGCGCCGAGCCCGTCGGGTATGCCGGACATCTGGTAGTCCGGGTCTTGGCCGTTCGGGACGACATCGCCGACGGACAGGATCGGGTCGACGACCACGCCCGGTGCCGTTCTCACCAGGAACGGCTGCTTTGCGGTCTTCACCCCCGGCCCCCCGTGGGACGCCCCCGCGACACCGACCAGCGCGATCGCAACGAGCGCGGTCAGCGCCGCAGCGCCCATGAATGGCTTTCTCATTCCTCTCCCCCTGCTTCGAGTGATAGCCGAGGGAGTATCACGCGCTTTTAACCAGTCGGCAACAAGTACTCGAGCATCTCCGCCGGTTCGCGGCGGATCCTCGGGGTGCTGTCGGGGTCACGCTTCCGCAGGACGAGCGCTCTGGGGTCTGTGAGCGGCACGAGCCGGCGCTGCCGCATCAGCTCCTCGTCGACGCCGCCGAGCCTCCCCCCGAACGTTGTGTAGACCGGGATGCCGAGCGCGGCGGCCTCGCGGTTCATGGTTCCCCCGGCGGAAACGACGAGGTCGGAGAGGCCGATCAAACTCTGCGCGTCGACTGCGCGCTCCGGCACCACGACCGCCGGGAGATCGAGGGCACGGACGTAGGCACCCTGCTCGGCGGTACGCGGAAGCACGACGACGTGCACGTCCTCCTGGCGGCCGAGATGCGCGAGTACCTGGGGGAAGAGTGGATTCGACCGCCGGTGGTAGAGGGAGACGTCAGGCGGGGTGCGGACGACGACCAGGGTCCGCGAAGGGTCGAGCCCGAGCTCCTCGAGGACGGTGCGGTCGAACTCGAAGTCGGCGAGGTAGTACTCCTCTTTGAGCCCCGGGTACTGGCGAAGCTTCGGCGCCCGGACGCCGTATCGCTCGAGCCGTTCCGGCGGGATGGCGTCCGGCACGACCACGTAGCTGGCCGCCCGGCAGCCGAGCTGGTGCTGGAGCCAGGCAAACTCGTAATCGAATGTCGTCGAGCTCGGGACTCCGAGCCGGCGGGCCGTGATCGTCAGTTCATGAGATCCGTGGGCGAGCGCGGCGTCGAACCCCCGTCCTTTCGCCCATCGCCGGAGCACGCCGAGCCGCGACGTGAGCGCCCCGGCCTTCCCCATCCGGGACCGGCCGCCGTGGCTGCCAAAGATCTCCGCCTCGATCCCGTGCAGCTCGAGCAGCTGCAGGGTCTGCGCGTAGTCCCGCGCAGTCACCTCGACCTCGGCCCCCCGCTCGCGCAGGAGCGCTATCAGCGGCCGGAACACCAGCACATGGGCCGGCGCCGTGATGTCGATCCAAGCTCTCAAACGGCGACGGCTTCGGCGATGCGAGGTTCGCGGAGCGGCCCGGGGCGGCGCTCGACGTGCTGCTCGTGCCAGAGAGTGAAGGAGAGCAGCCCCCAGAGCTGGCGGGACAGGTCTTCCTCGCCGGCGACGTGGCGGTCGATCAGGCGCGTCACCGGACCAGGTTCGAAGAAGCCCTGGCGGCGCAGGGTGTCGGTCGAGAGGACGTCCCGCGCGAACGGCTCAAGGTCGCCGCGCAGCCAGGCCGCGGCCGGAATGGAGAACCCGCGCTTGCGCCCGTACACGATCCGGCGCGGGAGCAACGGAGCGGCAGCCTTCCGCAGCAGGAGCTTCTTGCGGAGCCCGCGCACCTTGAGCTTCGTCGGGAGCGCAAAGGCGAGGCCGGTCACGAGAGGGTCGAGGTAGGGCACGCGAGCTTCGAGTGAGTGCGCCATCGAAGCGCGATCCGTCCTGACGAGCAGATCGTCGACGAGGTAGGTGCCCACGTCCACATCCTGGAGACGGGCGAGTAGATCGGCGCCCTCCGTCTGCTGGAACCGTTCGCGCAGGAGACCGACCGGGTCGAAGGCCGAGCGGTGTCCGGTCAGCTCAGCTCGAGCGTCGGGAGCGAAGATCTCCTTCCAGGCATGATGCCGTTCGAGCGACGGCAGGCCTGCGCCGCGAACGAAACGCTTGGCCTTGTAGTCGAGACTCGCCTTCCGGGTCGACGTCGGCAGGCGCTCGACCAGTGGACGGGCCAACGGAGCGAGGCCGCCGACCCGCATCGCCAGCAGGTCGGCCGCATACGTGTAGTAGCCGCCGAAGAGCTCGTCGGCTCCCTCGCCCGAGAGCGCTACCTTCACGTGCTGGGACGCCAGCTCCGAGACGAGATACGTCGGAAGCGCCGACGAATCGGCGAAGGGCTCGTCGAACGTCTCCGCGAGGGTTGGAAGGAGCAGGGCGGCGTCCGGCCGCACGACGAGCTCCTCGTGGACGGTGCCGTATCTCTCGGCAACCGACCGGGCGTCGTCGAGCTCATCGAAGGATCGCTCCTCGAACCCAATCGAGAAGGTGTGGACCGCCTCACCGCTCTCCTGCGCCGCGAGCGCCGCGAGCAGGGAGGAGTCGACGCCGCCGGAGAGCAGCACTCCGACCGGGACGTCGGCGATCAGGTGAGCTCTGACCGAATCGCGCAACCGGGCGCGAAGCTCCTCCGCAAGCTCCTCGGCGTCCTCGTTGCGCACGTCTGAAGCGGCCTCGGGAGCGGGGCGGGAGTAGCGCTCGATCGTGACCGCGCCGTCTTCCCACACCAGGACGTGACCGGGCGGGAGCTTGCGCGTCTCCCGGAAGATCGAGTACGGCGCGGGGACGGAGTTGAAGGCCAGGAACGCCTCCACCGCGTCAGGGTCGATCTCTCCGCGAGGCAACGCGCGAAGCTCCGAGGCGAACTCGAGCTCGCCTGAGGTGTCCCGGTAGTACAGGGGCTTGATCCCGTACCGGTCGCGCGCGAGCACGAGCCGCCGCCGGCCGGCGTCCCAGATCGCAATTGCGAACATCCCGCGCAGTCGCTCGGCGAAGGCCGGCCCGAGCTCCTCGTAGAGGTGGACGAGCACCTCCGTGTCGCAGCGGGTGGCGAACCGGTGACCGCAGCTCGCGAGCTCCGCGCGAAGCTCGAGGTAGTTGTAGATCTCCCCGTTCTGGACGACGTGGACGGTGCCGTCCTCATTCGAGATCGGCTGATCCCCGCCCTGGATGTCGATGATCGAGAGGCGCCGGCAGGCGATCCCCACCGGCCCGTCGACGAGTGCGCCATCCGAGTCGGGACCCCGATGGACGAGCGTGGCACTCATCTCGCGCAGCCGCTCTCGATCGGCCGCGCCGTGCTTAGACGCGAGCCCGCAGATCCCACACACTGGGCATCACTCTACTTTCGTGGGTCGGACCGCCCCGCGCACCGACTGGCGCAGGACGCGGAGTCCCGTTATGGCGAGGGTGCGAAGGTAGAGACCGACGGACCGGTCTGCGATCCACTCGAGGTCGTGCGCGAGCTTCTCCGCCATCGACGTCTCGTAGCCCCGCCGAACCTGGGCGAGCCCGGTGAGCCCGGGACGCACGACGAGCCGCTGCCAGTACGCAGGCAGGTCGGTGGCGAGCTGCTCGAAGAAGATCGGGCGGATCGGGCGTGGGCCGACGAGGCTCATCTCTCCACGGAGGACGTTGATCAGCTGCGGCAGCTCGTCGAGCTGCGTCGCCCGGAGCCACTTTCCGAAGGTCGTGCGCTCTTCCTTCGTTCGGAAGACGAGCTCCTCTCCCAGGTGGGACCCGAGCCGTTGCTCCGCCCCCCGTCGGAGAGTCCGGAACTTGAGCATGTCGTAGAACCGACCGCCTTGCCCGACACGGACTCCGCGATAGAGGACAGGCCTCCCGCTCGTCGCGACAATCGCGACCGCGGTCAGCACCATCGGGATGGCGGCGATGACGAGGAAGAGAAGGGAGAAAGCGATGTCGAGGCCGCGAAGGCGCGAGTCGACCTTGCCTCGCCGGGGGCTGTCTCGCGCCCGCCGGATGAAGCTCTCCGAGAGGGTCATCTCCTTTGGTTGAGCCTGCTCCGGCATAATCATCGCTTATGGATACGCGTCAGCTCGCGGCCTTTTGCGCGGTCGTGGACCGCAAGAGCTTCTCACAGGCTGCGGAGCGACTCGGAGTCACGCAACCCGCCGTCAGCCTCCAGATTCGCTCGCTCGAGAAGCGCCTCGGCCAGCGACTGCTTGATCGTTCCGGCCGGCGGGTCGAGCCGACGGAGGCCGGGCTCCGTCTCTACCGGGGTGCCCAGCGGATGCTCTCGCTCGAGGAACAGCTTCTCGAGGAGGTCTCCGGAGGCGACGAGGGTGACCTTCGCGGCAAGCTCGCGATCGGCTGTTCCACGGGGCCTGGCGCAACGGTCCTCCCGCTCCTGCTCTGCCAGTTCCAGGAAGGGAACCCGGGCGTCGCGATCTCCCTCTCGGTGAACGATACGCAGCACGTCATCGACCTCGTCGCCGAGCGGCAGCTCGAGCTCGGCGTGGTCGGCGCCGCGCCACGGCACCGGGCTGTGACCTTCGAGCCGTTCTTCCGCGACGAGATCGTGCTCGCAGTCCCGCCGGGTCACAGGTACGCCGGCAAGAAGCTCACCCTCGAAGAGCTTCGTTCCGAGACGCTGATCCTGATGCAGGAGGGCGCCGGTGTTCGCCAGATGCTGGAGGACGAGCTTCGCTCGGCGGGGCTCCGGCTGCGTGACCTGGGCGTGAAGCTCGAGCTCGGGCTCCAGGAGTCCGTCAAGGCCGCGGTCGCCGCGGGGCACGGCGTCACGTTCATCTCACGCTCGTCGATGGAGCCTGAGCTTGCGGCGAAATCTCTCGCCTTCGCACGAGTCGAAGGGCTCGACCCGACACGCGAGATCTCGCTCGTCCGAGCAACGGGCCGGACGCCGAGCCGGATCTCCGAGGCGTTCGTGGGGTTCGCCACGGAGAAGCTGACCTGATCGTTCGCTGGGGACTCGAGGCATTGCCAGGGGTGCTGCATGAGCTCCAGATCGCCGATCCCTTCCTGGTGGCCGGCCGGCGCTGGGACAGTCTCGGGATCCCGTCGGCGGCACGCTGGGAGGAGATTCCCTCGCACCGGATCGAGGCCCCGGAGGGTGTCGACGGGATCGTCGCGGTCGGGGGCGGCAGCGCGATCGACACTGCGAAAGCGGCGTCGGCGGCACGAAAGCTCCCTCTCGTCTCGGTTCCGACGACCTACTCGGGCGCCGAGTGGACACCCTTCTACGGCGTCCGTGACCCGGATCGGAAGATGCGCGGCGGGGGAGCCGGGGCGTTGCTGGCCGGGATCGTCTACGACCCGGAGCTGACGCTCGATCTCCCTGCCGAGCCTACTGCCGGAACGGCGTTGAACGCCCTGGCGCACTGTGCGGAGGCGCTCTATCACCCGGCGCGGAACGAGGAGTCAGATGCGGCTGCACTCGACGGCGCCGCGCTGATCGCGCGGGAGCTCCCGCGGGTTCTGGAGAACGGCGGCGACCTCGCCGCCCGCACCCAGTTGCTCCGCGGCGCCGCCCGGGCGGGCGAGGCGCTCGGGCGCTCCGGTCTCTGCCTGGGTCACGCGATGGCGCAGGCGCTCGGCGGCCGCTACGGGC
>JACDAN010000292.1 GCA_013695385.1 Actinomycetota bacterium
AGGACTCGAAGTAGGGCTTGACGTTCGGATCTCGGTCGACTGCGACGGCCATCAGGTCCTGGCCGCCGCCCGCAGGCGCGCTGACGAGGCGCGCGGGTTCGTCGCGGTCTCCTGCGCCGTCGGCCGCACCGCCTTGCGCGTCAAGAGGCGCAGCGAAGGCTCCCGCCCGCACACGCACACGGGGAAGTCGGGCGGACAGGTGCAACCTCGCTCTTCCCGCCGGAAGAAGCGCTTCACGATCCTGTCCTCCAGTGAATGGAAGCTGATCACCGCGATCCGGCCGCCGGGGCGCAGCATCTCGAGTGCCGCCGGAAGTGCGGCCTCGAGCGCGCCGAGCTCGTCGTTGACGGCAATTCGAAGAGCCTGGAAGACCCGGCGCGCCGGGTGCCCTTCACCGAAGCGAGCCGGCGCGGGAATCGCGCCCTTGATCGCATCCACGAGCTCGCCTGTCCGCTCGAAGGGCTGCTTCCGGCGCTGCCGCGAGATGGCCCTCGCGATCTGACGCGCGTAGCGCTCCTCGCCAAAGCTCCGGAAGATCTCCGCGAGCTCGCGCTCACTCGCCTCGTTCACGAGATCGCGGGCGGAAAGGTCTGCGGACGGGTCCATCCGCATGTCGAGTGGAGCATCGGCTGCATAGGAGAAGCCGCGCTCGGGCCGGTCCAGCTGCATGCTCGAGACGCCGAGGTCGAACACGATCGCATCGGCGCCCACCCCGTTGTCGGCCAGGCGCTCGAAGACATCGGCGAAGTCCCCGCTCAAAAACCGCGTCTGCACCGCCGCCCGGCGGCGGAAGGACTCGAAGTAGGGCTTGACGTTCGGATCTCGGTCGACTGCGACGTACTTCCCGCTGCCCCGAAGGTCGCCGGCGAGCAACGATGCATGGCCGCCGGCTCCGAAGGTGGCGTCGACGACGGTCTCTCCCGGCTGCACGTCGAGCAGGCGCCGGACCTCCTCGGCGAGAACGGGTACGTGATCAGTCGCGTTTGGCTGCAAGACGCTCGGCAACATGTTCCGCACTCCCTTCGACCTCGTTGAGCTCCCGCCGCCAGCTCTCGCGGTCCCAGATCTCGAGGTGGTCGAGGACGCCGGCAACGACGACGTCCCGCTCGAGGCCGGCGTACCGGAGGAGCGGGGCGGGAATCATGATCCTCCCTTGCTTGTCCAACTCGGCCTCGGAGGCACCGGAGAAGAAGTGACGCTGGATCGTCCGGCCCTCGCGGCTGAGCGGATCGAGCTCCGCGACGCGCGACTGCAACTCGTGCCAGTCGCCTCGCGGGTAGGCGTAGAGACATCCGTCCATGCCCCGGGTGACCACGACCCCTTCGGCCAGGGATGCTCGGAACCGGGCCGGAAGGGTGAGCCGGTTCTTGTCGTCGATCGTGTGGTCGTATTCGCCGAGGAGCATGAATAGAGCATCTGAGACTCTCCCACTCGGCCCCACTCTAAACCACTACTCCCCACTACGTCAACCCGTGCGCCCCCCGCCGGGTCAGAGCTGTGGCTGAAAGACCGGCGGCGAATGCCAGCGCATCGTCTGTCCGGCGGCCCTCTGCGAGTGCGAATGCCAGTCCCGCGGCGAGGCTGTCACCGGCCCCGTAGGCGTCCTCGACCGGGCCAGGCAGGGCCGCGGCTGCCCAGCGGCCCTCCTCGTCTCCAGCGACGAAGCGGCCGCCTTCCCTCCCCTCGCTGCTCACCACGAGCCGAGGAGGCGGATCCAGGTCTCCGGCCGCGTAGCGCTCGTCCTGGTCTCGACCGCTGTGCACGAGCGCGTCGAGCTCGACTCCGGCTTCGCGGAGCACAGGGAGAACCCGTGCGGTCGCGACGAGAACGCGGGCCCGGCGGGCCCGGCGGAGCGCTCCCGCATCGCCCGCGGTGAAATACACGGCGTCCGCGTCCTCGAGCTCGCCCCAGGGCAGGGAGTCTTCCTCGCGGGGGTCCAGCCGCTCCCCGATGACGGTGATCGTCCGCTCGCCGTCCGCGTCGAGGAAGGTGAAGGCGCGCCGCTGCGGCCCCGGCCGGTACACGGCCTCGACAGAGACCCCGAGGTCGCGGAGCTCGCTCTCGCTCCGCCGCCCGAGGTCGTCGTCCCCGAGCGCGGTGAAGAGCGACGCTCCGCCGGCGAGGCGTGCCAGCTGCACGGCTGCCACTCCCCCGCCGCCCGCGGGCTCTGCCCACGTTTCCTGCGCCGTGACGATCTCACCCGCCGTCGGCAGGCGAGCGACGCGTGCGAAGTCGACCCACTCGACATGACCGACGACTGCGGCCTTCATCTCACACATTCCTCTGCATCGACGTTGAAGAGGATGATGGACGTCGTGATTCCGCCGTTCGAACGTTTCTACGCCGAGCACCGCGACGCCGTCTACGGGCACCTGGTGCGGCTCATCGGACGCCAGCGCGCCGAGGACGCCTTTCAGGAGACGTTCCTCCGCGCCCTCCAAGGCTATCCCTCTCTTCGCCACGGTCGCTACCTGCGCGCCTGGGTGTTCACGATCGCCACACGCGTCGCCGTCGACGACGGGCGGCGGGCGCGACCGGAGGAGCCCGGTGAGGTCGATGTGGAGAGCCTCGACGAGCTGCCCGCCTACGCGCAGCTCGAGCACCTCGCCGACGAGCTCCCCGAGAAGGAGCGCGCCGCAGTCGTCCTGCGGTACGGCTATGACCTGTCCTATGCCGACATCGGCGCCGCCCTCGAATCGAGCGAGGAAGCCGCCCGCCAGGCGGCCTCGTCAGGGGTTCGGCGCCTACGAAGGAGGCTCGCGTGAACGTCGTTCCCGAGGCACTCGATCACCGGTTCCGCGAAGCAGCTGCAGCTCTCGGCCTGCTCGACGTCCTCTACGACGTCGCCGACACGCCCGTCGGGCCGCTGCTTCTCGCCATCACAGAACGCGGTCTCTGCCGGATCTCGTTCGATCCCGAGCCGGAGCGCGAGACGGAATCCCTCGCCCGCGAGTTCGGCGTGCGCGTGCTGCGCGAGCCGCGGTCCGTCGATCCCGTGCGCCGCGAGCTCGATGAGTACTTCGAGGGCCGGCGAAGGTCGTTCGACCTCGAGATCGATCTCGGCCCGCGATCGGCGTTCACGCGCCTCGTGCTGGATGAGCTCGCGCGGGTTCCGTATGGCGACGTGACGACCTACGGCTCGCTCGCTGCGCGCGCGGGCAATCCGCGGGCCGCGAGGGCGGTCGGGACGATCATGAACCGCAACCCGATCCCGATCGTGCTCCCGTGTCACCGCGTCGTCGGTTCGACCGGCAACCTCGTCGGATACGGCGGCGGCCTGCACCGCAAGCGTCTCCTCCTCGACCTCGAGGAAGCGCCGGTCTGATCTTGACCTCCTTACCGTAAGTGTATGCTTACGGTAAGTGAAGACTTACGAAGAGGCGATGAACGCACTCGGTGACCCGACCCGGCGGGCGATCTTCGAGCGGCTCGGGCGAGGCCCGCAGGCGGTCGGCGAGCTCGCTGAGGGGCTACCCGTCAGCCGGCCCGCTGTCTCGCAGCACCTCCGGGTGCTGAAGGACGCCGGGCTCGTAACGGAGCGGCCCGACGGGAACCGCCGCGTCTACCGCGTCGAACCGGGGGGCATCGCGGCGCTCCGCGCCTACTTCGAGGGCTTCTGGGACGCGCTGCTGGCCGATTTCAAGGCCGAGGCCGAGGCCGAGGCGCAGGAGAGGAAGAAACCATGAGCACGATGGAGGCGCTACCGCCGATCCGAAAGAGCATCACCGTCGACGCACCGGTCGCGACGGCGTTCGAGACCTTCACGCGGGGCATGGGCAGCTGGTGGCCCGCCGGCAGCCATTCGATCCACGAGGGGCGGGTCGAGGAGGTCGTATTCGACGAGAAGGCGGGCGGTCGGGTGTTCGAGCGCACGGCCACGGGCGAGGAGGAGGACTGGGCGGACGTACTCGCCTGGGACCCGCCGAACGGCTTCACGCTCCTCTGGCGGGTGAATCCCGAGCGGGGAGCCACCGAGGTCGAGGTTCGCTTTACGCCGCAGGGCGAAGGCACGCGCGTCGACCTGGAGCATCGGGGCTGGGACGCGATCGGAGATGCCGAGGGACGAACGGGCTACGACAACGGCTGGGACTTCGTCCTCCGCCGCTACTCGGAAGCGTCTACGAGCGAGTAGCCGACGCCCCAGACATTGCGCACGAAGTCGCCGCCTGCGGCGGACAGCTTCCGTCGCAGGCGCGACGCGTGCGAGTCGAGCGTCCTTGTCCTGCCGAGCGAGCGAAAGTCCCAGACCTCTCGGAGCAGCTGCTCCTTCGTGAAGACCCGAGTCGGGTCGCCCGCCAGCTTGGCGAGCAGCTCGTACTCCTTCGCAGCCAGGACGACCGGGATCCCGGTGCACGTCACGCGTCGTGCAGCCTTGTCCACGACGAGCTCTCCCACCTCGAGGCGGTCACGCTCGGGCGGCGAGACCCGGCGGAGCACGGCGCGGATGCGGGCCAGCAGCTCCTCGTAGGCGAAGGGCCGAGGCAGGTAGTCGTCACAGCCGCCGGCCAGGGCTCGGACGCGGTCGACCGCATCAGCGTCGTGCCGGCCGAGCACGATGACCGGAATGTCGCGGACCCGCCTGCAGAGCTCGAGCGCCAGACCGTCGGGCGCGAGCACGAGATCGGGCCGCGACTGCGCCGCGAGCTCGAGCGCATCGAGGTCAACCGCTTCGACGACGTCGAACCCGTCTTCCCGAAGGTGGCGCTGGAGGAATCCGCGGGTCGCATTCTCCGGTTCGACCAAGAGCAGTGCACCCGTCATGCCGGCGACGCTAGCAACGTGCTCCCGGCGCTAACAGATGTCTTTTCGCGCGAATCTGCGACGAACGCTCCAGAGTCGCCGCAACGAGCCGAGGCCCCGGTAGCCAGTCCTAGAGGCGACCGCTGCGGAGGACGCCGACGAGCAGCCAGAGGCCGAGAACCCCCGCGATCACGAAGCCGAAGACCGAAAGCACGTGGAGGCCGAGAAGCCGCGGCCCGTCTTCCGCGAAGATGCCGAGCATGCTCGAGCCGATCAGCCCCGAGGCGACGACGAGGGCCATCACGAGCCGGTTGAACGCCACGTCGAGCTTGTGCATGAACTCGTCGAGGCCCTTGTGGACGAAGCCGACCTCGATCTGGCCGTCCCGCGCCTGCTCCAGCACGTCGTGTACCTGGTACGGAAGCGCGGCCGCGATCCTCGCGAGGTTCCAGCTCTCCCGCCGCGCCCGCGACGCGATGCGCGCGGGAGTGTAGCGACCGAGCATCAGGCTGCGGGCGTACGGCCGCGCGACCTCGAAGACGTTGAAGTCGGGGGAGAGCTCGACGCCGACCGACCCGAGGGTGGCGATCGCCCGGTCGAGGAGCATGAAACGGGTCGGCAGCCTCAGGTTGAGCCTGTAGATCATCGAGAAGACCTCCTTCGTGACCTGCAGCGGATCGATCTCCGCGAGGCTCGCACCGTAGTAGCGGTAGAAGAGCTCGCGCAGCTCGGCGACGAACTCCTCCTCCCGCTCGACCGGATACCGGACGCCGAGGTCGCCCAGCCGCTTGGGGATCGCCTCGACGTTCTCGTTCGCCGCGTCGATGAACAGGCGCGTGGCCTTCGAGACGTCGTCGTCGGTGAGGCGGCCGGCCAGGCCGAAGTCGACCAGGCCGATTCGGTCCGGGGCCAGGACGAGCACGTTCGCGGGGTGCGGGTCGCCGTGGAAGAAGCCGTGGCGAAAAATCATCGTCATCCACGCCTCGGTGATGACGTGCGCGAGGCGCCTCCGCTCCTCCTGCGTGTAGCCGAGCTCGTCGATGTCGGCGAGCTGGGTTCCCTCGACGTACTCGAGCGTCAGCACCCTCGGCCGCGTGTAGCTCCAGTAGACCCGCGGAACGCGGACGCTCGGGTGGCCCGAGAAGTTCTTGCGGAACGTCTCCGCGTTGCGGGCCTCGAGGCGATAGTCGAGCTCCTGACGGATCGCGCGTGCGAACTCGTCGACGAGCGCATGCGCGTCGATGAAGTCGAGCGCCCGGACTCGCTCCCTGGCGAGACGCGCAGCCTGGTACATGAGGTTCAGGTCGGCCTCGATCTGGCGCGGAGCGCCGGGCCGCTGCACCTTGACGGCGACCGCGCGGCCGTTCGGGAGGATCGCACGGTGCACCTGGCCGATCGAGGCGGCCGCGATCGGCACCGGGTCGAACTCGCGGAAGAGGCGCTCCAGGGGCTGGCCGAGATCGCCGCGGATCACCTCCTCCGCCTCATCGAACGAGAAGGGCGTGACGTCGTCCTGAAGGCCGCGCAACTCGGCGATGATGTCCGGCGGGAGGACGTCGGGCCGCATCGAGAGCAACTGGCCGAACTTCACGAATGTCGGGCCCAGCTCGTCGAGGAGCTCCCGAAGGTGACGGCCCCTCTGGGACGGTGCACCTTCCCCCGCCGGGCCCTGCCCGTTGCCGGGCAGGAGGTCGGTCAGCCGGTTCCGGTGGAAGAAGTAGCCGAACCCGTGCCGGACGGCCACCTGGGCGATCTCGGAGATCCGCCCCAGGCTGCGCGGAGGGGCCTGTGCCACGGGATCAGTGTTGCACGGGCGGGGTGGCGGTTCCTGCTTCTGCAGGTTCCTCCAGCAGCCGGAGGCGATGTTCCAGCTGGGCGAGGCGGAGCTCGAGCTCCTCGGCCTCGTCCTTCGTGACGAGCCCGAGCTCGCGGAAGACCGAGTCGAGAGTCGCTCCGGCGCGCTCGCCGAAGCGCGTCGCGTCAGCCCGCCAGCCGGACGAGACCTCGTCGATGAGCGCACGCGCCTCCTCGCGGCGGGCGAGGCCGCGATCGGCGAGCTCCTCCGCGAGCGCGTCGGCGCGCTCGGCCGTCAGTGCTACTGCGCCGACCGCTGCGAGGGCGATGCG
>JACDAN010000010.1 GCA_013695385.1 Actinomycetota bacterium
CTCATACCCCGCGCGCGCGAGCACGAGCCCGGCGAGCACGGCGACCGAGCCGAGCAGATCGCTGCCGAAATGGACGGCGTTCGAGGCGAGCGCGGCGCTTCGGTACGTTCGTGCTCCGCGCATCGAGACGAGCACCCGGCTCGCGTCGACGGCGATCACGAGCACGACCACCGCGATCGCGTACCACCTGGGGTCGACGTTCGACTGCGATTCGCCGACGAGGTTGCGGAGCGCGTGAAAGGCGATGAAAAGGCTCGCCACGACGAGAATCGCCGCTTCGGCGAGTGCGGCCAGGTGCTCCGCCTTCCCGTGCCCGTAGGCGTGGTGACGATCGGCCGGGCGGACGGCCATACCCACGGCCAGGAAGGTCAGGAGCGCGGCAATCAGGTCGGTTCCCGAGTGGAGCGCGTCGGAGACGAGGCCCAGGCTTCCGGTCGCAAGCCCGGTCACGAGCTTCAGCACGATCAGAACCGTCGCGGCGAGCACCGAGACGAGCGCGATTCGGCGCTGGGGACTCACAGACGCAAGGGTAAGCCGCGTGCCCGCCAATCGGAGCCGAGGGCACTTCCCCGGCGTGTGACCTCCGGGCTTCCAAGCCCGAACGCGAGCACGAGTGCCAACCACTGGGAGGGCGTCCTGGGCACGGGCCCATCGTACGACGATCGAACACCGGGACCCCGATGTGTGCGCGGGCGCGGAAATGGGTAGAGCCGTCGCGTACCGTCGCGACCACGGTTGCGACCGAAGCCCCCAAAAGCAAAAGGAGTCAACATGGTTCTTGCAGCAGATATCGGGGATAGCTTTCAGAGGGCGCTGAACGAGCTCTTCGCGTTTCTCCCGAACCTCATCGGCGCGCTTCTGATCCTCGTAGTCGGCTACTTCATCGCGAAGGCGGTCGAGAGTCTGGTTCGGCGCGGTTTGCGCGCTGTCGGCACCGATCGCGCCGTCGCCACCGGAACCGCCGGCGACTACAAGCAGCGTTTCGCGCCGGACGTTCAACCCTCCCAGCTGATCGCAAAGGTGGCCTTCTGGTTCGTCTTCGGCATGGCCATCCTGGCCGCCGTGAGCGCGCTCGGCGTCGAGGCCCTGAGCGACTTCGTCGACAGCGTCGTCGGCTACCTGCCGAACGTGATCGCCGCGATTCTGATCCTGCTCGTCGCGGTTGCGATCGCCGGAGCGGTAGGCGGCCTGGCCCAGCGCCTGATGGGCGGCACGATGCTCGGGCGGATGGTGCAGACGGCCGTCCCGGTGCTCGTGATCACGATCGCGCTCTTCATGGCACTCGTGCAGCTGAAGATCGCGACGCAGATCGTCCTCGCGACGTATGTGCTGGTGCTCGGCGCCATCGCGCTCGGCTTCGCTCTCGCATTCGGCCTTGGCGGGCGCGACGTCGCGCGCCAGATGCTGATGTCGGCCTACCAGAGCGGGCAGGAGGCAGTACCACAGATGAAGGAAGAGGCCAGGCAGGCCAAGGAGCAGGCCGCCTCGGATCTCGAACAGATGAAGGAAAAGGCCGAGCCGAGCACCGCCGAGACGACGACGCTTCGACCCCAGCCGGGCTCGACCACGCGCCCCAGCGGCACCTAGGTCAAGACAAAACCCACGATCAGAGGAGAGCAGAGAATGACGAACACGGTCACCATGGATCAGCTGGACGACGCGCGCGGCGCGTCGGTGTACGACTCGACCGGCGAGGAGATCGGGAAGCTCGAGGAGATCTTCTACGACGAGCAGACCGGTAAGCCCGAATGGATCGGGATCGGGACGGGCTTCTTCGGGACGAAGCGCGTGCTCGTCCCCGTCAAGGGTGGCGAGCTGTCGGCGGACGGCTTCCGGGTGCCGTACGAGAAAGATCAGGTCAAGGAATCCCCGGACATCGACAGTGATAAGATCAGCCAGGAGACCGAGCAGGAGCTCTACTCCTACTACGGGCTCGACTACTCCGAGCGGCGCTCCGATACAGGTCTGCCGGAAGGCAGCCCGGGCAGGGTCGATCGCGGCATGGAGAGCGACGACGACGCGAGTGTCACCCGCTCCGAGGAGGAGCTCCGCGTGGGCAAGCGAGCCGCCGAAACGGGCCGCGTCCGGTTGCGAAAGTGGGTCGAGACGACTCCGGTCAGCGAGGAGGTCGAGGTCCGTCGCGAGACCGCTCGAGTCGAGCGCGAGCCGATCGACCAGCCGGTGAGCGGCGCCGAGATCGGCGAGGACGAGGTCGAGGTCTCGCTCACAGCCGAGGAGGCTGTCGTCGACAAGCAGACGGTCGCCAAGGAGCGGGTCTCGATCGACAAGGAGATCGAGACCGACCGCGAGGTCGTCCAGGACGAGCTTCGCAAGGAGCGCGTCGAGGTCGAGGGCGACAACGTCGAGGAGCGCGGCTAGTCGTCCGCAGAGAGCCACCGATGGGGCGGCCCCGGCCGCCCCATCTGGCCGAAAGGAGTGATCTAGGCTTGGATCGGAATCATCAGACAGACGAGGACGCCGGCCGCGTGGATGGCGATGCCACGCGTCCCGACGTCGCCATCGGGGAAGTGCGGGACCGCTTCGGCGGGATCGACCTGCCGGCAACTCTCGTAGGAATGCTGACCGCGCTTGCACTACTGGTCCTGCTCGGAGGGTTGATCGGCGCCGCGATCGGCGCCGTCGGCTACCAGACGGGGGTCGAGAACAGCGAGGTGGAGGTCTCCACCGCGAGTCTCGTGGGTGGAGTGATCACGCTCGTCCTCGCCTTCCTCGTCGGCGGCTGGGCAGCGGCTCGGATCGCCCGCTACGACGGCGCGCGGAACGGGCTCATGGCCGGCGTGTGGACGATTCTCCTCGCCGCTTCCCTGAGCGGTCTCGCCGCCTGGCTCGGCGACAAGTACGACGTGCTCGGGAACGTGAGCCTGCCACAGTGGTTTTCGCAGGACGCGCTGACGGCCGGAGGGATCGTCAGCGCCCTGGTCGGAATCGCCGCCATGCTGCTCGCCGGTCTTCTCGGCGGGATCTGGGGCGAGCGATACCACCGACGAGCCGACGCAGCGATCGCTGCGACCCGCCGGGGCGGCATCCTGCAACGCGGAAGGCGGGAGGAGGCCAAATGAGCGAGCGCGGGGATCCTCCCCAGTCCGAGACCGCAGCTGAGCTCGATCGCCACGAGGAAGAGCTGCGAATCGGCAAGGAGGAGCACGAGCTCGGGACGATCCGTGCGCGCAAGCGTGTCGACACGGAGAAGGTGGAGGAAATCGTTCCGCGCCAGACCGAGTACGCCGACATCGAGCGCGAGACGCCGGCCGGTGAGGACTCCGGCGAGATCGAGACGCTTCCCGACGGCTCGGTGTCCGTCCCGGTCTTCGAGGAGCAGCTCGTGGTGACGAAGCGGCTCGTCGTCCGGGAGCGCGTGATCGTTCGCAAGCACACGGTCACAGAGGACGAGCGCGTCGAGGCGGAGCTCCGGAAGGAGCGGGTCGAGATCGACGCGAAGGGTGACGTCGAGCTCGACGACTCGACGGCCGCGTAGCGCTCACCGGGCGTTATCTATAAGTTGCCGCGGAGGGCCTGCTCGCGCTCGATCGCCTCGAAGAGAGCCTTGAAGTTGCCCTCGCCGAAGCCACGTGAGCCGTGCCGCTCGATCACCTCGAAGAAGAGGGTGGGCCGGTCCTGGGCCGTGGCCGTGAAGATCTGGAGGAGGTAGCCCTCCTCGTCACGGTCGGCCAGGATCCCGAGCCGTCGAATCTCCTCCCAGTCCTGCTCGATCTCCCCGACCCGCGAGCGCGCGTCCTCGTAGTAGGCCCCCGGGGTGGCGACGAGGAAGCGGACTCCTCGGTTCCCGAGATTCTCGACCGTCCCGACGATGTCGTCCGCCGCAAGGGCGATGTGCTGGACCCCGGGGCCCTCGTTGAACTCGAGGTACTCCTCGATCTGGCTCTTGCGACGCCCCTCGGCAGGCTCGTTGATCGGGAACTTGATCTTCCCCTCGCCGCCGGTCATCACCTTCGACATGAGGGCGGAGTACTCGGTGTGGATGGCCTCGTCGGAGAAGTGGATGAGCTCGGTGAAGCCCATCGTGCGCTCGTAGAACGACACCCACTCGTCCATCCGCCCGAGCTGGACGTTGCCGACGACGTGGTCGATGCTCTTGAGGCCGATCCCGCTCGCCGTCTGGCCGTTCGTCGTCACCGACCGGTACCCGGGGAGGTAGGGCCCCTCGTAGCCCGATCGGTTGACGAAGGTGTGCACGTTGTCGCCGTAGGTCGCGATCGAGGCCAGCTCGACTCGGCCGAGCTCGTCCTCCAGCCAGTGGGGCTCTGCCACCCCGCGTGCCCCACGCTGCACGGCCTCGCCGTAGGCGCTCGCCGCGTCGGGCACCTCGAGCGCGACGTCCTTGGCGCCGTCGCCGTGCGTGCAGGCGAAGCGGGTGATCTCGCTGTCGGCACGCAGGCCGCTCGTCAGCACGAGGCGGATGTCGTTCTGCTCCAGGACGTACGAGGCCCGGTCGCGGACGCCGGTCTCCGGGCCGGCGTATGCGGTCGGCGTGAAGCCCATCGCCCGCTCGTAGTAGTAGGCAGCCTGCTTCGCGTTGCCGACGTAGAGCTCGATGTGGTCCCAGCCGTCGATCGGCATGAAATCCGTGGTCACGGGCGCGATCTTACCGCGGTGGAGGAAGATCGAGAGCGCGCGCCGCCCAGGGCAAAGCGACGCCCAGCTGCGCGAGCTGGATCGGTCGCACGTGCGGCGCGGTCCTGGGCGGCGGAAGCCCGGCCCGGGCCCCGAAGAATCCGGCGAGCAGGGCGGCGAAACCTGCTGCGTCGGGGAGGATCGTCTCGGGCGCCGGGCCTCCCTCCAGGTGAAGCGACGGCAGCCAGGCGGCAAGGTCGAGCTCGGGATTGCCCACGCACGCCCAGTTCCAGTCGACCAGCACGGCCCCGCGGTCGGCGAGACAGATGTTGTCGCTCCGGACGTCGAGATGCAGAAGTTCGTCCCCCTCGATGGGCGCCCTCTCCGCTGCCCTTTTCAACGCGGGGAGCGACGTCTCGAGCCACTCAGGCGAGCAGGCGCCGAGCGAGAGGAACGGCTCCGGATCGCGCTCGATCGTCGCCCAGCCGCCCACGAGCGACTCGCGGTCGTCTTCGACTCGAGAGACGAAGCCGGGGGGCGGGGTTGCGGCCACCGCGCCGAGCGCCATCCGCACGGCCTCGATCGACGAGTCGGTCCAGGGCGGCGGCCAGCGGCCGCCGCTCAGGTCCTCGAGGACGAGCAGCGGAGGATCCGTCTCGTCGTAGGCCAGGAGCTCCGGCATGAACGGGGCCGAGATCGCCTCGTAGAACCGCCCCTCGAGGCGAAGAAATGTGCTCGTCGGCTCCTCGGCGCCCAGCTTCACGAACGCGGTCCGCCCGTCGTCGAGCTCGGCCACGTTCCGGATGGCGACCGAGTAGCCGCGCCCGCGAATCGGTCGCAGTCGACTCACCCGGGTTCCGAGCAGGCTCGCGATCCGCTCTTCGAGCTTCACGCCTCGGAGACGGATACCTCGCCGCCCTCGCCGAAGAGCACGAAGTGAGATGCCCGCGGGAAGTCGGCCACGCGCGACCTCGCCGTCCCGACGAGCTTGCGCCTCATCTCCCCGTTCGAAGCGCCGTAGAAGCCCCAGCACCGATCGCCGTGTGCTGCCCAGCCCATCCGCGTCGCCCCTTCCCGGTAGGCAACCCGCGCCGCTCGCGTCGTGTCTGTGTACGACGGGGCTCCGCCGGCCCGCGACTCGACCCAGTATTCGTCGGGACGAAGCCCCGTCGCCTGCTCGAAAGCCAGCATCGTCTTGCGGTGATAGCGCCTGTCCGCACAGAGCTGCAGAAAGCCCAATGGGCCTCGTTCCTCGGGCTTGGCGGGACTGCTCACTACACCGCCCCGGCGACCGGCGCGCGCCGCCGCGCGAGCACGATTCCGAGCCCGATCGCGATGCCGCCGGCAACCTGCAAGGCCGTCATCCGCTCGGAGAGGAGGACGAGGGCGAAGATCGCCGCGAGAAACGGCTGGAGATTCGTCATCAGCGTCGCCCGCGAGGGCCCGACGCGTGAGATGGCCGTGAACCAGAGCACGTTCGTCAGCACGAGCGGCCCCAGGATCGCAAAAGCAAGGCAGGCCCAGACGAGCGGCTCGAGGGAGTAGTCCTGATGGACGACTTGGACGAGGCCGGTGGCAAGGAGCGGAAGCCACCCCGCGACGAGCACGATCGCGCTGATCCGAAACGGCGAGTAGCGCTGCATCAGGGGCGCGATCGCCACCGAGTACGCCGCCCAGGTCGCCGCCGTCAGGAGCGTCAGCAGGATTCCCCGGAGATCGGCCGACAGGTTGTTGCCGGAACCCAGGGCGACGAGCGAGACACCGCCGAACGACACCGCGCCCGCGAGCAGGAAGCCTGCGGTCAGGCGCTCCATCCTCACCGCCCAGGCGATCAGCGCCGTGAAGATCGGAAGCGTGCCCATCACGATCGCCGCAGTGGAGGCGGTCGTGTAGGTGAGCGCATACGTGAACGCGACCTGGTTCAGCCACACGCCGAGGGCGGCGGCAGCCAAGAGCAAGGGCAGGTCGCGGCGGCTGAAGGAGAGCGTTCGCTCGAGACGGTAGGTGACGGTCGAGAAGATCACTGCCGCGGCGGCGTACCGGAGCGTCGAGTAGGCGAGCGGCTGGAAGCCATGTGTGAGCACGTACTTCGTGACGGTGAAGTTGAACGCCCAGATGAGGACGGTCGCGAGCAGCATCGCGTAGGCCGCAGCGTTCTCTGGCACTCTCCGACCCTACCCACGCCTCTGCCTCGGTTACGCTTCGGGCGATGGCCGAGCCGACGCGCGACGACATCGACGCCCTCGTCGGCCCGGCGACCCCCCACTTCGCCTACCAGCTGCGCGCGCGCGTGCGGGAGCTCGTCGACGATCTTCCCGCCGACAGCGACGTGCGCCGCTACGCCGAGGAGAAGATCGACCTGCTCGACCGCCTCGGGCATGCCTCGTCGAAGGCCGAGGAGGGGCCGGACGAGCCCCGGGATCGCCTCGGTGCGGAGTTCGTCCCGAGCTGGGCCTCCGCCGACCAGCCGCTGCCTCCCCGGCGATGAGGTTCGACGGGGCGTCCGTCTTCGTGACGGGTGGCTCACGCGGCATCGGCAGGGCGATCGCCCTCCGCTTCGCCGAGCTCGGTGCACGCCGGGTCGCGATCGGGTACCTACGCAATGACAGCGCTGCGGAGGAGGCGGGCGAGGAGGTGCGCGCCCTGGGGGCCGAGGCACTCCTCGTCCGGGGAAGCGTCGCGGGCGAGCGGGTTGCGCGCGAGGTCGCCGAGCTCGGGCCGCTCGACATCGTGGTCCACAGCGCCGCGACCGGTGTTATTCGACCCGCTCTGGAAACCGAGGACAAGCACTGGGACTGGACGCTGAACGCAAACGCCCGGGCATTTCTCTCGCTCGCCCGTGCCGCGGCTCCCGCGATGCCGCCCGGCGCGTCTATCGTGGGCATCTCGAGCCTCGGCTCCATGCGCGTACTCGAGAACTACGTGCTCGTCGGCACGTCCAAGGCGGCGCTCGAGTCCCTCGTGCGCTACCTGGCCGTTGAGCTCGCTCCCCGCGGCGTCCGTGTGAACGCTGTCTCTGCCGGCTTGGTCGAGACGGAGGCGCTCGACCACTTCCCGAACCGCGAGCAGATGCTCGCGGCGGGGCGTGGCAGAACCCCGGCCGGCCGTCTGGTCGAGCCCCGGGACGTCGCCGAGGCGGTGGCCTTTCTCTGCTCGCCCGGTGCGGCGATGGTCTGCGGCCACACCCTCGTGGTCGACGGCGGCTTCTCACTCCTCGCCTAGAGCGTCGAGATCGGCCCCTCAGTCTCGTTACAGGTAGTTTTCTGCTTCTCCCGAGCGGGAGCGACGGGACAAACCAGACCCGCGGAAAATGCGCAGCAGCTTGCGCGGCAGAAGAGGGGTGTCATGGGAACAGCAGTCAGCCTCATCCTGATCGCAGTGGGCGCGATCCTCACCTGGGCGGTCAACGCCGAGGTCGAGGGCCTCGACGTCACCGTCATCGGAGTGATCCTGATGATCGTCGGGCTGATCAGCTTCGTCCTGACGCTGCTCTTCTGGTCGTCGTGGGGGCCCGGCTACGCGCGCCGCGACACGTACGTCGAGGGAGCGCCCCGGCGGCGCTATGCACGGCGGGGCCGCTACGTCGAGGAGGCACCGCGAGCGCGAACGACCTACGTCGAGGAGGAAGTTCCACCTCCTGGGCCGCCGGGGCCGCCACCGCCGTAGGGCGCCTTTACCGAGCTCTTACCGACCGCTCGTGCCCCGTTTACCGGCGCAGCGGAAGCTCTCGCCGTCATGAGAGGAGTGGCGAGCCTGGCTTTCCTGCTCACGGTCGCCGTTCTCTGTAGCGCAGCGACCGCGAGCCGCACGGCGGCGACCGCCAACTGCTCGCGAGCCTCTGTCGGGCTGACGCCGCTCGTCGACCTCAGCTCGGGGAGCTACCAGGGGTTCCGGGGCGGGCTCTACCCGGGCGGCAGGAACGCTCCCTCGACCGTGTACCTGAAAAAGGGGATGGCGTACGTGAAGCTCGTGAAACCGCGGGCGGCCGACGGCAGGCTCAGCACATCCGGGAGAGTCGTCCTCCTCTCGATCGGGATGTCGAACACGACCCAGGAGTTCTCGGAGTTCAAGCGCATGGCCGACGCCGGCACCCGGAAGAGCCCCAGCGTCATCGTCGTCGACGGCGCCCAAGGGGGCCAGGACGCTGAGCGAACCAAGGATCCCAGCGCGCCGTTCTGGTCGAACATCGACCGCCGGCTCGAGGCTGACGGGGTGACGTCACGCCAGGTCCAGGTCGCCTGGGTCAAGCAGGCGATCGCGAGACCGACGGAAGCCTTTCCGGCCGACGCGAAACGGCTCCAGACGAACATGCGCGCGATCGTTCAGATCATGCGGCAGCGCTACCCCAATCTCCGGCTCGTGTACCTCTCGAGCCGCACCTACGGCGGCTACGCGACGACGCAGCTCAACCCGGAGCCCTACGCCTACCAGAGCGGGTTCGCCGTCAAGTGGCTCGTGCAGGAGCGAATCGAGGGAAAGCTGAAGGGGCCGTGGCTCGCTTGGGGGCCTTACCTCTGGACCGACGGGACGAAGGGACGCCGGGACGGTCTCACCTGGACCTGCGAGGACGTGCGCGAGGACGGCACGCACCCATCGGCGAGCGGGCGGCAGAAGGTTGCCGCGCAGCTCGTGCGGTTCTTCGAGACGAGCCCGACCGCGAGACCGTGGTTTTCCCGCGGCTCGCTAAGCAGCGCGGCTGCGGCCGTTTCGACCGGGTAGCAACCGCCCGATCGTGTCCGAGGCGATGTAGCCCGCAATCTTCGGGTTCTCCTGCAGGCGGCGCAGCGAGTAGGCGTACCACTGCTCGCCGAAGGGGACGTAGATGCGCAACCGATGTCCATTCCGAACGAGGACGTCCCCGCGCGCAGGGCGAACGCCGAGAAGCATCTGGAACTCGTACTGCGAAGTCGCGAGCCCGCGCTCGCCGACGAGCCGCTCGCCCTGCTCGATGAGCCACTCGTCGTGCGTCGCGATCCCGACGTAGGAGCCGCCGGCGAGCAGTGCCTCCAGGGCCGCGACGAAGTTCCCCCGGACCGCGTCGAAGTCCTGGAAGGCGATCGCCTCGGGCTCGACGTAGATCCCCTTGCAGAGCCGGACGTTCGGACGCAGGTCGGCGAGCGCGCGGATGTCGTCGGGCGTGCGGCGGAGGTATGCCTGGAGCACGACTCCGACGTTATCGTACCCCGCCGCGCGCACCTCCCGGTAGATCCTCAGCGTGTCGTCGGTGCAGCTCGAGTCCTCCATGTCGATGCGGACGAAGTTTCCGCTCTCCGCGGCATGGCGGACGACCGCGGTCAGGTTGTCGCGGCAGACGTCGCAGT
>JACDAN010000014.1 GCA_013695385.1 Actinomycetota bacterium
GAGGAAGACGATCACGCTCGCGATCTCGTCCGGCTCTGCCAGACGGCCCAGCGGGCGGCCAGCGCCAACCGCCGCGAGCACATCGTCGCGGGATTTTCCGGTTCGCTCCGCCTGCTGATCGGCTAGGCCTCCGGAGCCAAGCCACGCGTCGGTCGCCGTAGGACCTGGTGTCACCGCATTACAGCGGATACCGTCGCCGGCATAGAGATCGGCGACCAGCCTGGAGAGGGACAGCACTGCTGCTTTGGTCACCGAGTAGTTCGGCATCGAGGTTGACGGCCGCTTGCCCGCCGTCGAGGAAACGTTCACGATCGCGCCCCGCCCACGCTCACGCATTCCAGGCAGCACCGACCGGATCCCGCGGAGATAGCTCATGAAGTTCAGCTGCCACATCTCATCCCACTGAGCGTCGGTCAGCTCCTCGAGGGTGGTCTCGTAGGCGAGACCGACGTTGTTCACGAGGCAGTCGACTTCGCCCAGTTGGGTCGCCTCGGCTATCAGCGCCTCAGGTGCTCCGGGCTCCGCCAGATCGCAAACGACCCCCAAGGCGGCGCGGGCCCGGCGGCGAGCCGATTCGACCCGCTCCGGGTCGCGCCCCGCGACGACGACGCGGGCGCCTTCTGCGGAGAGGATTCGTGCCGTTTCGAGGCCGATCCCTCCGGTCGACCCCGTCACGACACAGACACGGTCGGCGAGGCCGAGGTCCATGGCTAGTAGCGTATCGCCGTGACCACCATTCTCCTCGCACGCCACGGCGAAAGCGATTGGAATCACACGAAGCGATGGCAGGGGCATGCCGACCGGCCGTTGACCGACAGGGGTCGCGCACAGGCGCGGGAGCTCGCGAATGCGATCGTGGATACGGACCTGGATGCCGTCTACTCGAGTGACCTTCAGCGAGCGCGAAAGACGGCGGAGATCGTCGCAGCGACGAGGGGTCTCG
The DNA here is from genome assembly GCA_013695385.1 of Actinomycetota bacterium. Classification (GTDB taxonomy): domain Bacteria; phylum Actinomycetota; class Thermoleophilia; order Gaiellales; family Gaiellaceae; genus JACDAN01. The sequence continues at coordinate 944 of JACDAN010000014.1, forward strand.
GCGTCGAGACCGACCACGGTTTGCGCGAAGTAGACGTCGGCTCCTGGTCCGGCCTGACTCGCGATGAGGCCGAGGAGCGATTCCCGGATGCGTATCGGCGTTGGCTCGCCGGCGGGGAAGGCTGGGACGATGGCGAGACCTATGAGCAGCTCGGGGCCCGGGTCGTCCGCTCGATCGAGCGAATCGCTGCGGCGCGCCCCGATGATCGCGTCCTCGTCATCGCTCATGGCGGTTCGATTCGAGCGATCCACGCGGCCGCGCTCGGCATCGACATCCACACGTACCGACGGATTCAGCGCGTGGAGCCAAACGCGACGCTCTCTGCGGTCTGCGTCGTCGACGGTCGCCTCACCGAGCTCTGCCGAACAGAGGGTCTCGATGAGTTCCTCGTACGCGAACAGCACCGGCGCCTCGAGGCGGCGGCCCGACCAGCGACACCGGCCGGGTAAAACAACCGAACTACACTGGCCCGCGGTGGAGGACTACACGAGCAAGTACAAGGTTCGGGTAGTCATGCCGGTTTGCGGCGAATCCTGACCTTCGAGACCACACGGGGACCACACCAGGGCAGCGAAACGGGCACCCGTAGGTGCCCGAAATCGCCGGGTTCGCCGAGCGCGGCGACGAACAGCTTTAGGCGGTGCTTTCGGCCAGCTCGGGCATCATGCCGAGCTGGGTCGCGATCGTCATCCCGTCGTAGTAGTCGCGACTTTCGACGATCTTGCCGTCCTGCACCTTGACGACGGTGCAGAAGTGAAGCTCCATCTGCCGCCCGGTGGGCGGTACGTCGCCACCCGGAGTCTTCAGCGGCCCCGAGTGAATGCCACGTCCGACTGCCTCGGCAAACCCCCAGTCTCCCGACGACACGACGTTGAGCACTTCGAGTTTGGCGTCGGGAAAAGCTGTCAGCCAGCCCTCGGCGTTCTTCCTCGCACCCTCAGGGCCACGGAACTTCTCGCCCGAGGCGACGTCGGTCAGCTCACAATTGTCGGCGGCGAGCGCCTCGATCCCGTCGAGGTCCTTGCTGTTGAGCGCGTCGAACAGCTTCCGAATGATGCTGCTGCTGTCTTCGGCCATATGCCCTCCTTCTTTCCCGGTATGCACCCCGCTCGGCCTGGCCGATCCTACGGCCCCGATCGATTGCAAGCAAGTCGTCCCAGGTCTTCTCGATCGTCGTCATGTTCACCTGCTCTCGCTGAGTAGGAGCAGGAACTTGTCCGCCGCGATCTCGTCCGGCGGCATGACGTGCGAGTACACGTCGAGCGACATCGACGGGCGGGCGTGACCCGCGCGCTCCGCGAGCTCCCGCGCCGGCACACCCGACTGATGCCAGATCGTGATTCGGCGATGACGGAGATCGTGCGGGTGGTAGTGCGGGACACCGGCGGTCTGGCAGGCACGCGACATCGTCTGGTACGCGGACGCCTCGGTGATCCCCTGGAAGACGCGCCGCTCGGGTGTTCGATCCTCGAGCGGGCAGATCGCCTCGACCGCGTCGATCAGCCAGTCGGGCAGGTAGATCCAGCGGGCCTTGTCCCGCTTGGTCGCCGAGCGCGGGAGGCGGAGCCGTAGCCCGGCGCGGTCGACGTCACCCCAGGTTAGGTTTACTGCTTCGCCGAGCCGCATCGCGCCCTGCTCGATCACGGTGAACAGGAGCCGGCGGAGCGGATCATGGATCTCGGCGAGGATCGCGAGAACATGCTCACCGGAGGGCGGCGCGGGCTCTTCCCGGACATGCTTCGGCGTCTTGATGCGCGGGTCGCGGGCCGGGTTCGGGTCGACGTCGGCGTGGTCGAGCAGGAGCCGGAATGCGATCAGGTACTGGTTCAGCGTTCCCGGCTTCCGGGTCTGAGCGAGCTCGGCGATCCATTCCGCGATCTCGGTGGCGGTGATCGTCGCCGGGTCACGGTCGCCGAACGTCTCCCCGATCTTGTTCAGGCCGGAGCGGTAGTTCTTCTTCGTGTTGATGTCGATGTCGATCCTCGAGGCGAGGAGCCTTTCTCCCCACGTCGTCACGTCTACGGAGAGCTCTGACCCCCGGCCGTTTTTTAGAGAGCGCGCAGGCACACGTCCCCCTAGGCTTTCGCGAGAAACACTCCGTAATCCGCATGGTTGAGTCAAAGACGAGCCAACCTTCGTACTCCGTCGGAGAGGTTGCGTAATACGGTGCGTGAGGTCGTTCCCATTCGCCTGGGTGCCCGTGAGCGGGAGCAGATCGCGGAGGCAGCAGCACGCCGCGAGCTCGCGCTCAGCTCGTTCATTCGTCAGGCCGCTCTACAGGCTTCAGCGATCATGTCCGGCTCGAATCCGCTCGAGCGGGTCAGCTTCGGCTTCAACGTCAGAAAGGACGAGACCGAGACCCGCCTCAAGGGCAGCTGCAACGTGGTCGACCATGCGACCGGCACCCACGTCAAGTGCCTGACCGTCACCGACTACCAGCAGATCGGGAACACCGCCACCTGGAAAGGCACCGCCGAGGTCAACGGCGTCGTCGAGAACTACCGGATCACCGTCCAGGACAACGGGGAGCCGAACCAGGGCCTCGACACCTTCTCGATCAAGACCGACAGCTACGAGGCGGCCGGCAACGTCCAGCACGGCAACGTGCAACTGCATAAACAGCAACTCGTGCCGTAACGGCCTCCTCCCCAGCGGCGGGGC
>JACDAN010000071.1 GCA_013695385.1 Actinomycetota bacterium
GCCTTCCCCCTGGTCTTCGAGACCTCCTACCGGATGCTCGTCACTCGCGCCGGCCTCCGTGAGGGCGAGTGGGTGCTCGTCTGGGGCGTCGGCAGCGGGATCGGGACGGCATCGCTCCAGATCGCGAAGGCGCTCGGCGGCCGCGTGATCGCGACCTCGTCGAGCGACGAGAAACTGGAGCGGGCGCGCGAGCTCGGAGCGGACGCAGTCGTCAACCACGAGACAGGCGACGTCGTCGAGGCGGTGAAGGAGGCGACCGGCGGGCCGGGCGCGGAGATCGTCATCGAACACGTCGGCGAGGCGACCTGGCAGACCTCGCTCCAGGCGGTTCGGGCGCACGGGCGAATCGCCGTCTGCGGAGCGACGACGGGGCCCAACCCCAAGGCTGCGCTGCACCGGGTCTGGTGGAAGCAGCTCTCGATCCTCGGTTCGACCATGGGAACGGAGTCTGACTTCGAAGGTGCCTTCGAGCTCGTGAAGTCGGGGAGGGCGAAGCCGGTCGTCGACTCCGTCTTTGCGCTCGCCGACGCGGCGGCCGCGCACGAGCGCATGGAGTCCGGCGACCAGTTCGGGAAGATCGTTCTGCGGATCCCGGAGTAGCTAATCCTCGGGTGTGACGTAGGCGGCGGTGAGGCCGCCGTCGACGAGGAACGTCGCGCCGTTCACGTACGACGACTCGTCACTGGCCAGAAACAGCGCCGCATTGACGACCTCGCGCGGCTTCGCGAGCCGGCCCATCGGCAGGTGGACTCGCCGCCGCTCGTAGGCCGCGGGATCGTCACCGAAGATCCGCAGGAGGAGCGGCGTCTCCACCGGCCCAGGACACAGCGCGTTCACCCGGACGCCCTGCCTGGCGAACTGCACGCCCAGCTCGCGCGACATCGACAGAACAGCGCCCTTCGAAGCCGTGTAGGAGATCTGTGAGGTCGCTGCTCCGACGAGGGCAACGAATGACGCGACGTTGATGACAGACCCTCCGCCTCGCTCCAGCAGGTACGGGATGCCGTACTTGCAGCAGAGGTACACACCCTTCGTGTTGACAGCCTGAACATGCTCCCATGCCTCCTCGCCGGTCTCGAGGATGGAGTCGTCGTCCGCCGGGGAGATACCGGCGTTGTTGTAGAGCACGTCGATCCCGCCGTACCGTTCCGCCGCCGCCGCGTACATCCCACGAACGCTGTCCGCGTCCGCCACGTCCACCTGCCGGGGGAACGCGTCGCGCGCCTCACCCGCCGCCTGCTCGGCCGCTTCGCGGTCGACATCCGCGACGCAGACGCTTGCCCCCTCCTCCGAGAAGAGGATTGCCGCATCCCGGCCCATGCCGCCAGCGGCGCCGGTGATGACCACGACCTTGCCGTCCAGCCTGCCCACGGTCTAGTCGCCCTCCGTCGCGATGTAGACGTTCTTGAGCTCCGAGTAGCCCTCCATGGCGTGCATCCCGAGCTCTCGACCGAACCCGGACTGCTTGAACCCGCCGAAGGGCGTGGAGACCCGCACGGAGGTATTCGAATTGACGGAGAGGACGCCGGTTTCCACCGCCCGCGCCATCCGCAGGGCCCGCGCCACGTCCCGGGTCCAGACCGACCCCGAGAGGCCGTAGGGCGTGTCGTTGGCAAGGCGAACCGCCTCGGCCTCGTCCTCGAAAGGGATCACGGCGGCGACCGGGCCGAAGACCTCCTCGCGCGCGATGCGGTCGTCATTCGTCGCTTCCACGATCGTGCAGGGGAACCAGAAACCTTTACTGTCGGGCGTGTTTCCACGGAAGACAACGTTACCGTCGACGTAGGACGACACCTTCTCGCGGTGATCCGCCGAGATCAGCGGACCCATCTCCGTCGCGTCGTCCTCGGGATCGCCGAGCTGCACCCCGGCTGCGCGCTCGATCAGCAGCTCCAGGAACCGGTCGTAGGCGCTCCGTTCAACGAGTATCCGCGAGCGGGCGCAGCAGTCCTGGCCGGCGTTTCCGAACACCGCGTACGGGGCCGACGCCGCGGCCGCCTCGAGATCCGCGTCCGCGAAGACGACGTTCGCCGACTTGCCGCCCAGCTCGAGCGTGACGCGTTTGATCGTCTCGGCAGCGCCCTGCATCACTCCCCGGCCGACCTCGGTCGAGCCGGTGAAGCCGATCTTGGCGACGTCCGGGTGCTCGACCAGCCGCTTCCCGACCACCGACCCCGATCCGGTGAGGATGTTGAGCACCCCCTCGGGCAGTCCTGCCTCCAGCGCGAGATCGGAGAGCCGGAGCGCGGTCAGCGGCGTCAGCTCGGCAGGCTTGAGCACGACGGTGTTCCCGCAGGCGAGCGCCGGACCGAGCTTCCAGCTCGCGATCGCGATCGGGAAGTTCCACGGAACGATCAGCCCGACGACGCCGAGCGGCTCGCGGAACGTCATGTTCACGCCGCCGGCGACGGGGATCGTCTCGCCGTAGTGCTTGTCCACGGCGCCCGCGTAGAAGTAGAAGACGTCGGCGACCATCTGCACCTCGCCCCGTGAGTCGCTGATCGGCTTGCCGACGTTCCGGGTTTCGAGACGCGCCAGCTCCTCCCCGTGTTCCTCGACGAGTCCCCCAAGTTTCCGCAGGAGCCGAGCCCGGTCCCCCGGGTTGACGGCCCGCCAGGCGGGATACGCACGCTTCGCGACTTCGATGACCCGGTCGGCCTCCTCGACGGTCGCCCCGGGAACCTCGGCGATCGTCTCCTCGGTCGCCGGGTTGACGACGACGGTCACGTGCGCTCCTCCCGGTAGCGCTCCGCCTCCTCGACGAGCCCCTTGAAGAGCGCGAAGTCCTCACCCTCCTCCGGATGCCAGAGGACACCGAGCGCGAAGCGCTTCTCCGGATCCTCCAGTCCTTCGACGACGCCGTCCTCGGCCCAGGCGACTTCGCGGAGTCCCCGGCCGATCATGCCCATGCCCTGATGGTGATGCGACTTCACCGGTGCGTGCTCACCCAGGAGACCGCCGAGACGGCTGTCCTGCGCGACCTGCACCGAGTGGTCGGAGAAGGCGCCCGGCTCGTGCCTGTGCTTCTCGTCGCCCACGACTTCGGGCAGGTGCTGGACGAGGTCGCCGCCTCGGGCAACATTCAGGAGCTGGGAGCCGCGGCAGATGGCGAGCACCGGCATATCGCGCGCCAGCGCGGCCTCGAGCATGCGCATCTCCGCCTGGTCGCGCCACGGCTTCGGCGGGTCCGTCTCGCCGTGCGGCGCGGCGTCGTAGAGCCCGGGATCGAGGTCACCGCCGCCCGAGAAGATGACGCCGTGGAGCGCATCGAGCGTCTCCTCGACGCCGTCTTGGGCAGGCGGGACGACGAGGGGGCGACCGCCCGCATGCTCGACGGCCCGCACGTAGGCGAGCGGGACGACCGCCGCATCCTCGGTCCAGACTCCCATCCGCACCTCCTCGGCGTACGAGGTGATGCCGATCAGCGGCCTCATCCGCGCTCGAACATGCGCTCGCGCTCGTAGCAGGTGACGACCTCGTCGAAGAGCCGCTGCTCCGTGCGCGCGTAGTTGAGGTAGTGGTCGATGACCTCGTCGCCCAGGGCCTGCCGGGCGATCTTGCCCTCCTCGAGCGCGGCGATTGCCTCCCGCAGAGAATGCGGGAAGCGCTCGGCATCCGACTCGTAGGCGTTGCCCTCGAGCGGCGGCGGAAGCTCGAGCCCGTTCTCGATCCCGTAGAGCCCGGCTGCCAGCATTGCGGCGAACGCGAGGTAGGGATTCACGTCGCCGCCCGGGATCCGCGTCTCGGTGCGCAACGCCGGGCCGTGGCCGACGATTCGGAAGCCGCAGGTGCGGTTGTCGTGACCCCAGGCGAGCGTCGTGGGCGCCCAGCTGCCCGCGGCGAACCGCTTGTAGGAGTTGATCGTGGGCGCCAGGAAGATCGCCAGCTCCTTCAGCGCGGCGATCTGGCCGGCGAGGTAGTGCTTGAAGACGTCGGACTCGCCGGCGAAAGCGGCCTCACCGTCACGCCAGAGGCTCGAGTGGATGTGGCACGAGCTCCCGAGCCAGGTGTGGTCGGGCTTGGCCATGAACGTGATCGAGCAGCCGTTGAGGTGCGCGATCTCCTTGGCGCCGTTCTTGTAGATCACGTGGTTATCGGCCATCGCGACGGCATCGGCGTACCGGAAGTTGATCTCGTGCTGGCCGGGCCAGGCCTCGCCCTTGGAGGTCTCGACCCGGATGCCGGCGGCGTGCATGCCGTTGCGGATCTGGCGGATGAACGGCTCGTCGAAGGTCGACGCAAGGATGTGGTAGTCGAGGATGTACGGCACCGACGGAGTCAGGTTGCGGTAGTGCTTGGCGTAAGCCTCCTCGTAGGTCTCCCGAAGGAGGTAGAACTCGAGCTCGGAGCCGAACTTCGGCGTGTAGCCGAGCGCCTCGGCCCGCTCGACCTGCGCCTTCAGCACCTGACGCGGCGACGGCTTCACGTCTTTGCCGTCGTGCGAGAGAACGTCGGCAAGGACGAGCGCCGTCGATTCGAGCCAAGGAATGCGGCGCAGGGTCGCCAGGTCCGGCTGGAGGCGGAAGTCGCCGTAGCCCTGCTCCCAGCTCGCGAGCGCATACCCCGGTACGGGGTCCCCCTCCATCTCGAGCGCGAGCAGGTAGTTGCAGCCCTCCACGCCGTGCTCGACAGCCTCGTCGAGGAAGAACTCCGCGTGCAACCGCTTGCCCATCAACCGCCCCTGCATGTCCGTGAAGGCGACGACGATCGTGTCGATCGCGCCGCTCTCGACGTCGGCCCGCAGCTCTTCGAGGGAGATCACGAAGGCGAGACTAGTCGCGCGATCAGATCCGGATCGAAACGCTCCGCAAGCTCGTCGGCCTCGGAGAGCCGCTCAGCCGACATGGTCATGGTCACCGCGACGCAGTAGAGACCTGCCGCCTTAGCGGCAGTGACACCTACGTCGGAGTCCTCGACGGCAACGCAACCCCGCGGGTCCAGGCGCAGAGCGTGGAGCGCGCGCCCGTAGCCCTCAGGATTGGGTTTTCCGTGCGCGACGTCGTCGGCAGAGACGATCACCGCGATCGAGTCAATCAGGTGCGCCGCCCGAAGAACGGGTTCGATCTCCTCCCGCGCCGAGCCGGAGACGACGGCGATCGAAACCCGTTCGGCGGCTTGCTGCAGTGCCATGACGGTCGTGATGTGGATCGTCCAGCCAGATTCCACTTCTTTGCGATATGCGTCGATCTTCCGCTGGATCAGATCAGGGCGGGGCTCTCCGAGCCAGCGCTCGACGATCTCCGAGTCGGCCAGTCCGGCCAGCTCTGCGTAGTACTCCTTTTCGGTCAGCGGCTTTCCTTCCTCGGCGAAGAGGTCCATGAAGATGTCGCAGAGAACCGGCTCGTCATCGGAAAGCGTGCCGTTGAAGTCGAGAAGGAGGGCCTGCACCCAGGCAGCTTAGGATCGGCCGGTGAAGGCTGAGGCGATTGCAGCGCGGGTCTGGCCCGGCCGGGTGCTACAGATCGAACGGCTCGGCGGCGGAATCACGAACCACAACTTCCTCGTCGACTGCGAGAGCGAGCGCTTCGTCCTCCGGATCGCCGGCACCAACACGGAGCTGCTCGGGATCGACCGCAACGCCGAGCACGCGGCGGCAGTGTCGGTGGCCGACCTTGGAGTCGGGCCGGAAGTGGTGGACTTCGTCGAGGGATCGCTGGTCACGCGCTTCGTGGAGGGTCAGCCGGTCCCGGTCGAGGAGATGCGCCGGCCGGAGGTACTGCGGGAGACCGCCGATCTGCTCCGGCGTGTCCATGACGGCCCCGCGTTTCCCGCGCGCTTCGACGCATTCAGAGTCGTCGAGGCCTACCACGACACCGCGGCCGCGCATGGCGTCCGAGTCCCCGACGCCTACCGAAAGGCGAAGGCGAAGGCCGACCGCATCGAGCAGGAGCTCGGGCATCGAGCCGAGCACCCCTGCCACAACGATCTGCTGAACGCGAACTTCATCCGCAGCCCCGACGGGATTCGAATCGTCGACTGGGAGTACGCCGGCATCGGCGACCGCTTCTTCGATCTCGCCAACTTCTCGGTGAATCACGAGCTCCCGGAAGAGCAGAGTGACGTGCTCCTCGGAGCCTACTTCGGCGAGCTGCGAGACCAGGATCGCGAGCATCTGCGCGCCATGCGCTTCATGTCCGACTTCCGCGAGGCGATGTGGGGAGTCGTCCAGCAGGGCATCTCTGACCTCGACTTCGACTTCGAGAACTACGCCAACCGGCACTTTGAAAGGGCGCTCGCATGAGAGATCGCGCGCGGGTCGTGGTGATCGGCGGCGGCGTCGGCGGCTGCGCGGTCCTCCTCTGGCTGACGAGGCTCGGCTGGGAGGACGTCGTGCTCGTCGAGCGGGCCGACCTGACGAGCGGCTCGACCTTTCACTCAGCAGGGCTCGTCGGCCAGCTTCGCGGCTCGCTGAGCTTGACGAAGATGATGATGGCGTCGGTCGACCTCTACCGGACGCTCGGCAACGAGGTCGACCTCGAAACCGGCTGGCGCGAAGTCGGTTCGCTGCGCCTGGCCTCGTCCGAGGAGCGGATGGAGGAGCTGGCGCGCCAGGCGGGCTGGGCAAAGACCTTCGGCCTGCCGCTCGATCTCATCTCGGCCGACGAGGCACAGCGGCTCTTCCCGCCGATGTCGACCGAGGGGGTCTTGGGCGCCGCCTACTTGCCGACCGACGGCTACATCGACCCGAGCCAGCTCACGTTCGCCCTCGCCGAGGGTGCGAGGCGCGGCGGCGCAGAGATCCGCACGAACACCCGTGTGACGGGAATCGAGGTGGAGCGCGGCCGGGTCAACGCCGTCCAGACGGACGCCGGCCGGATCGAGACCGAGATCGTGGTCAACGCCGGAGGGATGTTCGCCGCCGAGATCGGGCGCCTCGCAGGCGTCACCGTCCCGACCGTCCCGATGGCGCACGAATATCTGGTGACCCGACCGGCGGATCTGCCGCTCGACCTGCCCACGATGCGCGACCCGTCGCTGCTCGTCTACTTCCGCGGAGAGTCCGGCGGCCTGATCATGGGCGGGTACGAGCGCAATCCCGCGCCCTGGGGCCTCGACGGCATCCCGGACGACTTCAACGGGCGCCTGCTGGAAGAGGACTGGGACCGCTTCCAGGAGCTGATGGAGAACGCGATCGTGCGGGTGCCGATGCTCGTCGACGCCGAGGTCGTCCGGTTGGTGAACGGGCCCGAGGCCTTCACGCCCGACGGCGAGTTCATTCTCGGCCCCACCGACGTCCGCGGCTTCTGGGTCGCCGCAGGCTTCTGCGCGCACGGGCTCGCCGGCGCCGGCGGGATGGGAAAGCTCGTCGCCGAGTGGATCATCGAGGGCATCCCGAGCCTCGACGTCTGGGAGATGGACTCGCGACGTTTCGGCCGCCACTACCGAAGCCCCGACTACACGCTTGCTCGCACTGTCGAGGTCTACTCGACCTACTACGACGTCAAGTACCCCGGCCACGAGCGCCGGGCGGGCCGGCCCCTTCGCCTCTCCCCGGCCTACCCGCGACTGGCTGAGCTCGGCGCCGCCTTCGGCGAGAAGTCGGGCTGGGAGCGCGCGAACTCGTTCGAGCCCAACGCGGCTGCCGGCGATGAATCGCTCCGACCGAGAGGCTGGGCCGGCCGGCTCTGGTC
>JACDAN010000086.1 GCA_013695385.1 Actinomycetota bacterium
GTCGAGGGTCCGTCGGATCCGCGTAAGCAAGTGGGCTCCTTCGCCGAGCAGCGCCAGCTCCGGCGCACGACTCTCGAGGAAGGCTGTGCGCTGCTCCGGTGTGAGCAACGACCAATAACTCAGGATGTCGGCGGCAGACAGGTGCATGAGCAGCGACGGCTTGTGTGACATGCCGTCCTCCTGTACGAGAAGCAGGGCGGGCTCACCGTCGCTAATGACTTCGACGAGGGATGTCGTGGCCAAGGTATCGGCCAGGCGCGCCGCGAAGTCGGAGCTGAGACGGACCCAAACGCGCGGCGCGAATGGTCCGACGTATCCGAGCAGGATGCCCTGTGCGGCTAGCTGCAAGGTGGGAGAGACGCCCGCGGCATCCCAGAATGCCTCCGCGATCTGGATGTCCCATGAGTAACGCAGCGTCAGGGGCGTTCCTCCAGAGGCGGCCACTGCCTCGTTCTCCGTCCTCACTTGGAAGTCCTTCGGCTTGCGCTCATCCGTCGACAACCAGAACTCGGGCTTCCGGAGCGGATCGATCTCGACGAGGAATCCGGACTCCACATTCCCCCCGGTCTGATGAGCTGCTGACGTAAGGTTCGCCGAGCCGACAAAGAGGATTTCCCGCTTCGGGTATTGCGTGAAGAATCGGTAGACCTTGGCGTGCATGAGTCGCCGACCGGCGTCATCGTTCCGCCCCAGGCGGAGGAGATCCTGGGGGAGGCGACCCCAGCTGATCGAAGGGGTCGCTCGCACGGATTCGTATAGCTCTTCTCGACAGAGCGCAGCGCCATCGGCCGAACGAGGGAGGAATACCCGCGTTTCCTTAGGCTCGAAGTGATCCATCAATTCGGTCAATGGCCGACTGCTGGTGGCGTCGTCGAAGTAAGGCGATAGGACCTCGAGATATGTTCCCCTGAGGGACGGGCCAGCGACCCTGTCGAGGAACTCCGGGACCGCCTCGCGGCCGCCGTAGAAATGTGTATGCAGCCGGTCGTCTGCCGACCGCAGCGCACGAGGCTCGGTCCGACGGACCACGTCGATGATGTCGCGGAGCGCTAGGTGCTCGGTCTCAGAGGTACTTCTCCGGCGCAGGTCCATCAGGAAGGCCAGAAGATCATTGCGAAGGCGCGTCTTCCCTCCATTTGGTACCTGCTCGACGTGACAGACCTCGAGGTTCTCCCACCAGCCGGCGCGCGTAAGGTTCGCCGACATCGTCACAACGACGAGGGTGCGCGCGCGCCGTCCCTCCTCGTCTGGCTCTTGCTGCTCGACGAGAAGGAAGATGTTCTTTGGATGAAAGATCCCCGTCCGATGGCGAACGGCGATGCGGCGGATGTCGAGCTTGGCGGATCCGGAGTCGCTCGTGACGATCCCATTGGCGTCGAAGTACACCGCGATGTGCCCGGCGAGGAGCCGGAGCGCATCCTCCAGTTGAACCAAGCGGATCGCTGCCGCGTGGCTCACCGACACGTCAAGGAGCACCGGCAGGACCTCCTGCTCAAAGAACCCTGGATCGAACTGGAACGTGAGAAAGACTGCCGAGATGAGACGCCGCCCCTTGAGGCAGTCCTGAATGTGCTCGGAGAGGACCGCCCGTGGGATATCGGCCACGTCAGTCCTTCCGAACGGCGATCGCGACCGCATGCAGCGAATCCAAGAAGTATGGGAATCGCCACAGCGTCGCGAGACCCGCCTTGGCAGGCAGCGAGCCCTGCTCGTCACGGAAACGGACGTGCAAGCGTCCGGCTCGCGACTCGACCCACGGAGCGCCGCCGCGCGCGGCCAAGACCGAGCTGTTCTGTTCGAACAGGAGCTCCAGCAGCTCGCCGTAGCTCCCGCTGCCAGCCGTTTCGGCGATGGACACCCACCGGTCGCCGATCCGAGGATCAGCATCGCCGAGTTCAGCCCGGAGGCTCCGCACCTCGTCCACCGCGATCGTGCGAAGACCGTCGCCCCATGCCCGTCGTAGCCTGTCGACGACATCGTCCATTCGGCGACCGTCTTGTCCGAGGAGATAGGTGAATAGGGCCGCAATGGGGGCGAGGACCGTTTCACAGATGCCGATGCGATCGAGGCGGTGCGCGAGTGCATGCCAGGCGGCACCTCGGCCGCGCGCCTCTTTCGCTAGCGCCGCCACCCTTGCCGGTGACCACGGCATCAGATCGGGGCCATCCAAGAGCATCGCCAGTTGCCGTTGACGACCGTCGGTTGAGTCCTGAGGCCCGCCATCAAGGAGGTGAGATCGGTAAAGCTCGCGCTCGCGCGCGCGGAGCTGACGGCGCAGGACGCGCGCGACGGTCTCGATGATCGCAGCCCGCTTATCGAGCTGAGTTTTCGGCTGGCTCAGCAGCGACACAATCTGTCTTGCGTCGTCGCGGAGGATGGCGAGATGGTCGCGCTCGATTACATCCAGCGCTACCGGCGTCAACCGCGGCGGGTTTCCCTCGAGCAGCCCGGAGGAGCGAGCCGGGACGGTGTAGAGGCCCCACAGCCCGTAGATCTTCTGGTTCCCGAGGATCTGATGCTCTCGACTGGCCGAGAGAGTGATGCGCGACCCCTCGGACAGCGACCGTTGCACGCGCTCAGTGCCGCGAAACGTGCGGTCGCCGTTGCCGATGGCACGCGCATACGCGGCAAGCTGCTCCCACTTCAAGAACGCCTCCAGCTCCGATCCCGGCCCTAAATCCTCAGCGACTTGCTGCGCGAAGTGATAGCCGAGCAGAAGGGTCGTGAAATCGCGGACCGATGTACTGACGGTCGTGAGGTTCCCGACGACATGCCGGCCGAATCGCGTCCAGATTGGCTGGATACCGAGGGGATCCCGCGACCCCTTTACCGCGGCACGTGAGTCAAGGTCGGTGAGAAACGGGACGGCCAGCACGCCTAGTTAACGCTTCCCGCTCGGACAGCGATCCCCGTCGCCTGACGATCGTCCTCATACAAGTCGGCGAGGCAGGCGCGCATTGCGCCGTGCCGAAGGACCGCCGTCAACGAACTGCTTG
>JACDAN010000096.1 GCA_013695385.1 Actinomycetota bacterium
CCGAGCTTCGTCGAGCGGGCGTCGATCTCGTACTCGTGGATGTGGATCGAGGAGAGGACATCCTCCTTGACCAGGCGCTCCGAGATGACGATTGCGTCCTCGAAGTTGTAGCCCTCGAACGGCATGAAGGCGACGAGCACGTTCTTGCCAAGAGCGAGCTCGCCCTGTGCGGTGGAGCTGCCGTCGGCGAGGACCTGGTCGGCCCGAACCTTCTCGCCGAGCCCGACGATCGGGCGCTGGTGCATGAGGGTGCCCTGGTTCGAGCGCATGAACTTCGTCAGTTCGTAGTTGTCCTTGCCGTCCTTCGTCTCGACGACGATCTTCTCGGCGTCGATGTCGACGACGGTGCCGGCGTTCTCGGAGACGACGACGTCTCCCGTGTCGACCGCGGCCCGGTACTCGAGGCCGGTCCCGACGAGCGGCGCCTCGGTGATCATCAGCGGCACCGCCTGGCGCTGCATGTTGGCGCCCATCAGCGCGCGGTTCGCGTCGTTGTGCTCGAGGAACGGGATCAGCGCCGTGGCGACCGAGACGATCTGCGCCGGCGCGACGTCCATGTACTCGATCTCCTTCGGCGGTGCCATGACGGCCTCGCCCTCCTTCGACCGGCAGAGCACCTGGTCGTGGAGGAACTTGCCCGACTTCTCGTCGACCGGCTCGGAGGCCTGCGCGATCGTGTACTGCGCCTCCTCCGCCGCGTCGAGGTAGATGATCTCGTCGCTGACCTTGCCGCCGGCGACCTTCCGGTACGGCGTCTGGATGAAGCCGAACTCGGAGACGGTGGCGAAGGAGGCCAGCGAGCCGATCAGGCCGATGTTCGGGCCTTCGGGCGTCTCGATCGGGCACATGCGGCCGTAGTGGGTCGGGTGGACGTCGCGAACCTCGATCGGCGCGCGCTCGCGCGTGAGCCCGCCGGCGCCGAGCGCCGACAGGCGCCGCCTGTGCGTGAGCCCGGCGAGTGAGTTCGTCTGATCCATGAACTGCGAGAGCTGCGAGGAGCCGAAGAACTCCTTCAGCGCCGCCACCACGGGCCGGATGTTGATGATCGTCTGCGGCGTGATCGTGTCGACGTCCTCCGTCGTCATCCGCTCGCGGACGACGCGCTCCATGCGGTAGAGGCCGACCCGGAATGCCTCCTGGATCAGCTCACCGACGGTGCGCAGGCGGCGGTTGCCGAAGTCCTCGTACTCGTCGAGGTCGCCGCGGAGCGGCTCCCGCGAGAGCGTGATCGCATCCGCCGCGTAGTCCTTCGAGTCCTCCGGAACGCCGAGCTTGTGCGGGAGATCCACGAGGCGCTGGACGAGCGAGAGGATGTCCTGCGTCGTCAGGACGCGGGTGTCCTCCGGGACATCGACCTCGAGCCGCTGGTTCAGCTTGTAGCGACCGACCTTCGTCAGGTCGTAGCGCTTGGAGTCGAAGAAGAGCGAGTTCAGCAGGTTGCGGGCGTTCTCCACCGTCGGCGGCTCGCCCGGTCGCTGCTTCTTGAAGACCTCGATGAGGGCCTGCTCCTCGGTCTCCGTCGTGTCCTTGTCGAGCGTTTGCTGCATGAAGATCGAGTTGTTGAACAGGGCGAGCAGCGCCTCGTCGGTCGTGGTGTCGAGCTTGAATCCCGTGGTGGGATCCTCTGCGGGCAGGGCCCGCAGCAGGGTGGTGATCGGCAGCTTGCGCTTTCGGTCGATGCGGGCGTAGACGACGCCCTTCTTGTCGATCTCGAGCTCGAGCCAGGAGCCGCGTGAGGGCATCAGGTTCGCGATGAAGACCTGCTTGGTCGCGTCCTTGGGCTCCATGAGGTAGGCGCCCGGACTCCGAACGAGCTGCGTGACGATCACGCGCTCGGTGCCGTTGATGATGAACGTGCCGGAGTCGGTCATCATCGGAAAGTCGCCCATGAAGACCGTCTGCTCGCGGATCTCGCCCGTCTCCTTGTTGACGAAGCGGACGGTCATCGACAACGGGGCCTGATACGTCAGGTCCTTCTCCCGACACTCCTGAATCGAGAACGGCGCGTCGCCGAAGCGATAGTCCGCGAACTCCACGGCCAGCGTGCCCGTGTAGTCCTCGATCGGTGATATGTCGTTGATCGTCTCCCGAAGCCCGTCATCCATGAACCACTTGAAAGAGGCCTTCTGAATGTCGATCAGGTTCGGGAGGTCGAGAACGTGCTTCAGGCGCGAAAAACTCTTGCGCGCGCGCGGCGCGGCAACCCCTCTACTCAACGATGGATGCCTCCTTGGAAAAACGGCGTGGGGGAACTGCAGCGGACTGCTTCGGACCGGAACCGGCCAGCTTACCGATACATGACAGGCCTGCGCAAGGGCGGCAGGGCCCTTGACGTAGTTCCCCAAGCATAGCGGAGGGCAGCCGTGCCGCTACGGCTGCCCTCCGCTATGAAGAGAGGTGCGGCGAGGGGATCTGGCTCAGCCGCGCGCCGTCTCCGAGACGCACTTGCCGAAGGCATTGCGGTCGTTGCGGTTCTTGCCGTACTTGGCGTTGAACGCGGCCGTGCCCATCGTCTGCCGCTCGGCCCGACACGCCTTTGCAGCCTTCACCGTGTGTTGCTGCTGGGTCTGCACGGCGGCCTGGGTCTTCTGCGAGACGCACTTGCCGAACGCGTTCCGGTCGTTCCCGTTCTTCCCATACTTCGCGTTGAAAGCGGCTTCGCCGAGCGTCTCGCGCTCCTGGCGGCAGGCCTCGCTCGAGCTGTGGCGCGCCTGCGCCTGCGCCCGGCGCTGCTTCGAGACACACTTGCCGAACGCGTTCGAGCGGTTCGCGTTCGTGCCGTAGGTCAGCTTGAACGTCTGCTCGCCCATCGCCGTCCGCTCGGCCTTACATGCCTGCGCCGCTTTCTTCGGCGGCGGCGGCGGCGTCTGGGCGAGTGCAGTCGCCGGCAGGGCGAGCGTCGCGAGCACCGCGATCGTTACAAGGCTTCGCATTTAGTGGAACCTCCGGGTGTAGTGGATTTGTGTAGGAGTAAACGCCGACGCGGTCGGTTTCCTACGCTGCGCCTAGGCCCTCGAACGAGTGAGATACGCCATTCGGGTGCGCAATCCAGTGGGCCGCGACCCTGGTCCGGACGCTCCGCCGAGCAGACACACGAAGGGGCCCCCGATTGGCGGCCCCTCCGTCGACGTAGTTCTTTTCCTAGCCGGAGTCGGACGT
>JACDAN010000085.1 GCA_013695385.1 Actinomycetota bacterium
GCGCTCACCGGTCACGGCGCCGAAGCCGTCCGCGACGCGATCGCGGCCTCGATCACGACGTTACCCGAGCAGCTGCGTCGGTCGCTGACCTGGGACCAGGGCGCCGAGATGGCCCAACACGCCCAACTCCGCATCGACACCGGCCTCGCGATCTACTTCTGCGACCCGCAGAGCCCCTGGCAGCGCGGCACCAACGAAAACACCAACGGGCTGCTGCGCCAGTACTTCCCCAGAGGCACGGATCTCGCCCGACACACCCGCGAAGACCTCGAAGCGGTCGCGAACGCTCTCAACAGCCGCCCAAGGAAAACCCTCGGATGGAAGACCCCCGCCGAGGCCGTCGACAAACTTCTACGCTCCGTTCAACAAGCCGGTGTTGCGACGACCCCTTGAACTCGGGCAGTGCATCCTGGTCTCTGCGGTCGACCGGCAGTGCGAGCTGGACGGCGTCGGCGTCCTCGAGGTTGGTGATGGCTACTCCGACGAGTGTCAGGCCGCGGCGCTCGATCGTCGGAATCGCCGTTGCGAGGAGCCCTCTTGCCGTCGCGAGGATCGCATCGGTCTGAGCGGTCGCGTGAGGAAGCGTGTGCGACCGCGTCGCGCGCGTGTAGTCGTCGAAGCGCAGCCTGAGCACGACGGTGCGCCCGACCCGCCCGGCGGCCCGCATCCGCCGGGTGACGCGGTCGACCAAGGCGATGACGTCTGCGTCGACGGCGTCGGGCGACCACGGGGAACGGCCGCGCGCGCGCTGCGACCCGATCGAGCCGCGACGGCGTCGTGCCTGCACCGGTCTCGGGTCGAGGTTGTGGGCGAGGGCGTGAAGGTGGCGACCCGATGCGCGGCCGAGCATCGAGACGAGAACGGCCTCGGGTAGCAGGGCGACCTGACGGACCCTCGTGATCCCCCGCTGGCACAGCTTGCCGGCTGTGGCTGGGCCAACGCCCCAGAGCCGCTTGACAGGGAGCGGGTGGAGGAACGCCAACTCACGGTCCGGCGGCACCACGAGCAGGCCGTCCGGCTTGGCGACGCCGCTCGCCACCTTGGCGAGGAATTTCGTCCGGGCCACCCCGACCGTGATCGACAGGCCGACCCGCTCGAGAACATCGCGCCGCAGCCGCACGGCGATCTCGGTGGGCGTGCCCGAGCTCCTCTCCATCCCCCGGACGTCGAGGAAAGCCTCGTCGATCGACAGCCCTTCGACCAGCGGGGTCGTATCCTCGAACACCCGGAACACCGCCTTGCTCGCCTCGGTGTACGCCGACATTCGGGGCGGGACGACGATCGCCTCCGGGCAGAGCCGACGGGCGTGAGCTTCACCCATCGCGGTTCGCACACCTTGCGCCTTGGCCTCGTAGCTGGCGGCGAGCACGACGCCCATGCCGACGATCACAGGCCGCCCGCGCAGGCGGGGATAGTCCCGCTGCTCGACCGCCGCGAAGAACGCGTCCAGGTCGGCGTGCAGGATCCTCGCCCTTCCTGACACGAACATATGTTCGCACAGTCAGACCACGAAGGAGAGGCCGGTGCGCCGTGAGCGGAGCGAGTCTCAGCCGACCCAATGGGAAGCGGGACGGGTTGCGACTCAGCTCTCCTACCCGCCTTGTCCCGCGAGGCGCCGCACAGTCGCGTCGATATCCTCGCCGGCTTCTTCGACTTCCTCCATGTAGAGCCGGCCCGAGACGATCCGGCCGTCCTCAATCCCGAAGAGAGTCACGCCCCTGATATCAAGCCCGGTTTCGTCGGATCGGGTGCCGGTCCAGTGCCATTCGGTCCAGGCGGTCCCACCCTCCACTGCAGTGGCGAGTAGCTCGGCGTGAAAGTCCGGTATGCCGCCGAACAGTGCTGCCCAGTTCTTCTCAACCTGCTCTCGACCACCGAAACCCCGATTTGGATGCGCGGGCTGCTCGCTTCGGTACTCCGGACCGAAGCAGGCGAGAAATGCCTCGAGGCCATGCTGGTTCATCGCCTGATGCAGGCGCTCGATGACGTTGTTCGGATTCGCTTGCACGTGTGCGCCCATAACGTTCTGCTCCTTACCTATGTGGCCTGGCGACCGGGATCGTCCTTGGGATTCTCGGCCTTCAGACGCGCATGACGGGAGGATGACAGGGATCCCGAGGAAAAGTCCGCCGGTCGAGTTCGGCGCCGCGGGCATCGACGTGCGCGTGGCCTGGAAGGACGGCGGCTGGATCACGGCGACCGGGAACAGCTTTGCGGCGCCCCACATCACCGGCCTCGTGGCGAGGATCCGCGCCAAGCATCCCGGGCTGTCGGCGTTCCATCTGAAGGCGATCCTGCGGAGCCTGGCGGCCAACGTGGTCAGAGAACGGCTCTCAAACCGCGCCACCCCGGCCTGATCTCGCTGTCGCAGGACGGTCGATCTGAATGGATCTCCGCGCTATTTGCCCCAGAGGGAGGACGTCCGATTCGCTAGGACGATCAGCACAAGTGCGCATGCGGCAGTCGCTGCCCCGAGCACGAATGGGGCTTCCGGACTGACCCGAGACCAGAGTAGGCCGGCGACGACGCTGGCGAGGAGTAGCGCTCCCCCGCTCGCAGCCGCGAAGAGGCCATAGGCCGTGCCGGCCGCGCCCGGAGGAACGAAGTCAGCGACCCAGGCCTTGGCCACGCCGTCTGTGGCGGCGATGTAGACGCCGTAGACAGCGAACAGCGGCCAGACAGCCCAGGAGCCGGGGGCGACCGCGAAGCCGAGGTAGACGAGGGCGAACACCGCCAGGCCGGCGGTGAGGACACTCGTTCGGGCGACTCGATCCGAGAGCGCACCGAGCGGCCACGACAACGCTGAGTAGACGAGGTTGTAGAGCGCGTAGGCGAGGATCACGAGCGTCGCGCTCAGTCCCAGGTCGTGGGCGCGGAGGATCAGAAAGACGTCGCTCGAGTTCCCGAGCGAGAACAGCGTCCAGACTGCGAGCACAAGCCAGAACGGTCGCGGCAGCCGGCGGACATCGTGGCTGTCAAGTTCGAGGGTCGTCTCCTCCCGCTTGGGCGCCTCGCGCACGCGCGCGAGAAACACCAAGGTCAGAAGGCCGGGCACCACCGCGACCCACAGGACGCTCCGCAACGACCATCCACTCGCGAGGAGGAGGACGGCGATAAGCGGGCCGACGACGGCGCCGGCGGTATCCATCGCCCGGTGGTAGCCGAAGCTCGCCCCGACAAGCGCGGGCGGGGTGGAATCGCGGATCAGTGCGTCACGTGGTGCCGTCCGTGCCGCCTTGCCGAGGCGGTCGCCGAGCCGGCCGCCGAGCACGTAACCCCAGGCGGGCGCCGCGGCGATGACCGGCCGGGCGAGAGCCGAGAGCGCATAGCCGGCGATGATCCATGGCCGTCGACGCTCGCCGGCCCGGTCCGAGAGCCAGCCGGCGACACCACGCAGTCCGACCGCGACACCCTCGGCGATGCCCTCGATCAACCCGAGGATCGCCACCGGAGCCCCGAGCGTGATGGTCAGGAACAGCGGCAGCACTGGATAGATCAGCTCGCTGGCGAAGTCGTTGGCGAACGAGACCCAGCCGAGCGCACGGACGTTCGGCGGCAGCGCACGCCGCGCGCGACCTATCCGCCGAAGTCGTCCCATCGTCTCTGCCGTCGCCTTCAATCTCGCCTCAAGTCCGCTCCTCGCGCCGAGCTCGATCCCGCTCCGGCTCCAGGCGAGTTGCATCAAGTTGAACGGCGACGACAGGTAGGCGACGAGGGATCAATCGTTCTTCGGAATCGCGATCCAGATGTCGGCCACGCCCTGCACGTTGGCGGCGCGGGCCTCGCCGCCGTGCGCCCGCGCGATCACGTCGACGATCGCCAAGCCCAGACCCGTTCCCCCGCTCGCGCGAGCCTCGTCGGCGCGACTGAAGCGCTCGAACGCTCGCGGGACGAAGGAGGCCGGGAAACCGGCCCCTTCATCGCGGACGTGCAGCTCCGCCCGGCCGTCCACCTCGGCGGCATGGAGCACGATCTTTCCCTGACCGTGGCGGAGAGCGTTCTCGACCAGGTTGCCGAGCGCCTGCTCGAGACGGAGCGCGTCCGCGACGAGCTCCAGACCGTCCGCAGACTCGACCCGGAGCTCGCGTTTCGCCTGTTCGGCGCGGGCGGCGAAACGCTCGGCAACGCGCCCGAGAATGTCGGCAGCCCGCACAGGCCGGCGCCGGAGCGGCAACTGTCCCTGATCAGCGCGGGCGAGAACGAGCAGGTCCTCGGCCAGCTGGGCGAGGCGGTCGGTCTCGACGACCGCTGAGCGGAGCGCCCGCTCGAGCTCCTCCACGGGGCGGGGGCGCCGGAGGGCGAGCTCGAGCTCGGTCTTGAGGAGCGCCAGCGGGGTTCGAAGCTCGTGGCTCGCGTCGGCGACGAAGCTCCGCTCCCGCGCCAGCGCTGCTTCCAGGCGCGCGAGCATGTCGTTGAGGGTCTCTCCGAGCCGCGCGACCTCGTCGCGGGTGGCGGGGACGGACAGCTTCGCTCCCGGCTCTGAAGCAGAGATGGCCGAGGCCTGGCGGCGCATCGACTCGATCGGGCGTAACGCCGACGTGGCGAGGCCGTAGCCGAGGAGCGAGGCGAGCACGAGGGCGACGGGGCCGCCGATGGCCAGCTGGCCAAGGAGGCCGGCGAGCGCCTCGTCTCGCGGTTCGACCGAGGCACCGACGACGACCACGAGCCTCCGACCCTGCGCGACGACCGGCGTCGCGAGAAGGCGTACAGGGTCGTCGCCACCGGGAGCGGCGGCGCGATCGACCGTGATCGTCCGCCGTTTCGCGCGCGCGAGCGCAGCGGGCGCGAGCAGCGGGCGCTCCCCGAGCTGCGGCGTCGCGTCGACGACCCGGCCCGCACGGTCGAGCACCTGCGCGAAGCTCTCGTCCGGCTCGACGAGCCTGGTGCCGCCGTCCTCGCGTAGACCCAAGTCCGTCCGGCGGACGAGCGCGGCGACATCGCCGGCGCGGGAACGGAGGCCGTTGTCGAGCGTCTCGTCGAGCTCGGCGGCGAGGCGGAGGTAGACGAAGAGACCGGTTGCCGCGAGCACGAGCGCCATCGCGACGGCGAACGCGAGCGTCAGGCGAATCCGGATCGGGAGCGATGCGATCACACGCCACCGTCCTTGCGCAGCCTGTAGCCGGCCCCGCGAATCGTCTCGATCGAGCTGACGCCGAACGGACGGTCGATCTTCTCGCGTAGGTAGCGGATATAGACGTCGACGACGTTCGAGCGGTTCTCGTAGGCGTAATCCCAGGCGTGCTCGAGCAGGTCGAAGCGGGAGACGACTTGACCCGTCCGGCACATGAGCGTCTCGAGCAGCGCGAACTCCTTCGCCGACAGGTCGATTTCTGCCTCCCCGCGCCAGACCTCGCGTGTGGTGGGATCGAGGCGAAGGCTTCCGACCTCGAGCACGGGCGGCCGCTCGACGGGACCGCGGCGCACGAGCGCGCGTAGCCGGGCGAGAAGCTCCGCGAAGGAGAAGGGCTTCGTCAGGTAGTCGTCGGCGCCGAGGTCGAGTCCCGCGACCCGGTCTGCGACCGCATCGCGAGCCGTCAGCATGATCACGGGCGACCAGACGCCGATTCCGCGCAGCCGCCGGCAGACCTCGAAGCCGTCCATGCCCGGGAGCATCACGTCGAGGACGATCGCGTCGTACTCTGTCGCGCTCGCCCTGACAACCGCCTCCGACCCGTTCGGCACGACGTCGACGGCATACCCCTCCTCGAGCAGGCCCCGGCGCAGCAGGGCCGCCATCTTGAGCTCGTCTTCGACCACGAGGGCGCGCATGCGCCCATTCTCGCGGCAAAGATGAGAGAACGATGAGAGCAGGGACGCGGACGGAGAGAACCGCCCGCGTCCCCAAGCCGGACTACTCTCCGTCCGGCCCCTCCTGCTCGCTCTCCGGCCCGTCCTCTTGCTCGCTGTCGCTTTCGACAGTGACGAGCTCGTAGCTCGCGTCGAGCCGGACGTCGACCGTCAGGCCGTCGGGCTTCGTCACCTCGACCTCCCAGGTCGCGCCGTCCTCGGAGTCGCGCTCGACCGAGTTGGCCTTGCCTCCGCCGGTGACCGCGAGCGCCGCTGCGATCGCCCGCTCGGCCTGAGGGCCGGTCACTGACTTCTCGGGGCCGTCCCCGCCGACCGCCTGCGCGATGCCCGCGCCGCCGGCGACGAGTACCAGCACGGCCCCTGCGACGATGGCGTACTTGCGCTTCAAATCACACCTCCTGCTCGATGGGTGCACCCTTGGCCGGCACTGAACCAGCTGTCGATGAGATGGGCATGAGAGGGGTCGGGGCTCTCATCGTTGGCTCATCCCCGCCGCCTACCTTGCCCGCGACCACTCCGCGAGGAAAGGACCTCACATGCGCCGTAACGCCTTGACGCTCACGCTCGCTTCGGCCGTGTTGCTGGCGGCGGGCTGCGCCTCTGGAGACGAGCCCGAGGTGAAAGCGCCGCCGCTTCCCCAGGGGAGCGAGCCGGCGAACCTCGATCCGGCTGACTTCACCAGCCGGATCGATCACCCCTACTGGCCGATGACGCCCGGCAGCAGATGGGTCTACCGCGAGACCGACAGCGAGGGCACCAAGCAGCGAGTCGAGATCACCGTCACGCACGACACCAAGCCGATCATGGGCATCGAGGCCACGGTCGTCCACGACCTCGTGACCGAGAACGGACAGAGGAAGGAGGACACCTACGACTGGTACGCGCAGGACACGTTGGGGAACGTCTGGTACCTGGGCGAGGACACGACCGAATACGAGAACGGAAAGGTGTCGAGTACGGAGGGCTCCTGGCAGGCGGGCGTCGACGGCGCCGAGGCGGGGATCATCCTCCCGGCACGACCCGCAGTGGGCATGGTCTACCGGCAGGAGTACTACGCAGGAGAGGCGGAGGATGCCGCGGAGGTGCTCAGCCTCGACGAGCAGGCGATGGTCCCGTACGGATCCTTCGACCATCTCCTGATGACCAAGGACTACACGCCGCTGACGCCCGAGCTGGTGGAGCACAAGTTCTACGCACGGGGCGTGGGGCCGGTGCTCGCCAAGACCGTCGCAGGCGGATCCGACCGGGAGGAGCTCGTTCATTTCGACGGGGCGCCGTGACGTCCCCGCGGCGTATCATCAGGAGCAAATCGGGAAGGGAT
>JACDAN010000118.1 GCA_013695385.1 Actinomycetota bacterium
GAACGGCCCGACCGCCTGACGGGGCCGCCTGCCGAGACGTCCCTGGTCGCCGGGTGGCTCTGCGCCCGCGCCGGAATCGAGGTGGACGTCGAGCGGGCGGACGAGCTGCCCGTCGGGAACGGCGATCGAGATCAGAGCGACCTGCTTTCGGAGGAGTTGGACGTCTTCGGGCGCGAGCCCGTCTACGAAGCCGCGGTCGCCGCTGCCGCTAGCTCCGCGGATCGTCTTTGATCGCGATGCCGGCCGGCCCGCCCGGCAGCTTCTCGACGATCGCGTAGCTCTCCTTCTGCTCGATCACGCGCTCGTAGTCGGGCTCTTCGTGGCCCGAGATGATGCAAAACCAGCTCCCGTGGGAGCGGATGTGCTCGTAGTCCGAAAGCGGCATCTGGATCCGCTCCGTGCAGGTGAGGGTCGCGCACTCGCAGACGAACTCGGCGATCTCGCTGACAAGGCTAAATCCCTCTCCGAGCTCGCGGAGACGCTCGTTGACCTCGCGAAAGACGGTTTCGTTCTCTCCGATGCGACGACCCCGTTCATCCACATTTCGATTATGCCGCTCGTACGTGCGACCCTGTCGATGTGTGGAGAAATTCTGAATGATCGAGCGAGAGCACCTGGAAAGAGACTTCGAGAGGCGCGTCCTCGAGCGGACTGCCGCGCTCGAAGCGGAGCGAGCACGCCTCGAGGCGGTGATCGAGAACATTCCCGAGGGCGTCGTCGTCGTGAACCAGGACGGGACGGTGCACCTTGCGAACGCGGAGGCGCTACGGGTTCTTCGCCGTACGTCGATGGAGGCCCCGGAGCTCGCTCGCTGGCACGAGCTGGAGGCGTACCATCTCGACGGCCGACCGGTGGAGCCCGATGAGTGGCCGATGTCGCGGACGCTCGCGACCGGCGAGCAGGTGAGGAGCAACAAGTACGAGGCCGTGCTCCAGGGCCACCGAATCATCCTCGAGATCAGCACGGCCCCGGTCGTGTCGGCGTCCGGCGAGCCGTCCGGTTGCCTCGCCGTCTTTCGCGATGTCTCGATCCGCGAGCAAGCCGAGCGCGCGGAGCGCGACTTCGTCACGAATGCGGCGCACGAGCTCCAGAGCCCGCTTGCCGCGATCGTCAGCGCGATCGAGGTGCTTCAGGCAGGCGCGAAGGACGGCCCGGAACGAGACGTCTTCCTCACGCACATCGAGCGGGGAGTCGACCGGCTGGCACGGCTGGTCCGAACCTTGCTCGTTCTTGCGCGCACCCAGATCGGCCTCGAAGCTCCACGGGACGAGGTCGTCGAACTCTGCCCGCTTCTGCACGATGTCCGGGCCAGTCTGCCCCCTTCGTCCAGCGTCGAGCTCGAGGTCTACTGCCCCCAGGATCTCGCTGTGTTAACGAATCGCGAGCTCGTGGAACACGCCGTCGTGAATCTTGCGGAGAACGCAGCCAAGCATACGAAAGAGGGCCGCGTCGTGTTGAGCGCCCGTGAGCTGGCCGGTGGGGTGACCGAGATCTGCGTGTCCGACACTGGTCCCGGGATCTCGGCCGCCGAGCGGCCCCGGATCTTCGAGCGCTTTTACCGCGGTGATCCGAACGGGGCTCCCGGCTTCGGACTCGGGCTTGCGATCGTCCGCGCCGTCGCGGACGCGCTTGGTGGTGAGCTGGAGCTCGACTCGAGGGTAGGCGCCGGCACGATGGTCAGGCTCCGGATCCCGCACGCCGCGAGCATGGTGGGCCGGTGACCCGCGTCCTCGTCGTCGACGACGAGCCTGCCATTCGCGACGCGGTCGGCTACGCGCTGCGCAGCGACGGGTTCGAGGTGGACTTCGCGGGCGACGGTGAGGCGGGGCTCCAGGCAGCGCTCGCAGAAGAGTTCGACGTCGTCGTGCTCGACCTGATGCTGCCGCGGATGTCGGGAACCGAGGTCTGCCGCAGGCTCCGCGCAGAGAGCGCCGTGCCGATCGTGATGCTCACCGCGAAGGGTGCTGAGCTCGATCGCGTGCTCGGGCTGGAAGTCGGTGCCGACGACTACCTGACCAAACCGTTCTCCCTGGCCGAGCTGATCGGCCGGATCAGGGCGATCCTTCGTCGGAGGGACCTGGATCGCAGCAGCCCGGCGACGATCCTGCGGGTCGGGGGACTCGAGCTCGATCCGATGCGTCACGAGGTTCGAGTGGACGGAGTCGCCAAGCGCCTGACCCCATCGGAGTTCAAGCTGCTCCTGCTCCTGGCTCAGCAGCCGGAGCGGGTGTTCAGCCGGCGCGAGATCATGCAGCATCTCTGGGACAGCACGTACGTCGGCGACCAGCGCGCGTGCGACATCCACGTCTCCAATCTCCGGCAGAAGGTCGAGTGCGACCCCGCGAGCCCCGACCGGATCATCACCGTGCGAGGGATCGGCTACCGCCTCGAAGCCATGTGAGGGTTTCCACACCCTCTTAGCGGTGAACGCTCAGGGACCAGGCGCTACGTTGCGCCCATGCCCGATTTCGAGGTGAGGAGCGCGCGGGTTGGGGAGGGCGTGTACGTCGTCTCGGTGACCGGCGAAACCGATCTTCACACGGCGCCGGACCTCGAGCGCGAGCTCCAGGGCGTGCTCGTCCACGGCGGAACAGCGGTGGCCGTCGACCTCTCGCACGTCGATTTCATCGACTCCACCACTCTCAGCCTGCTCCTCCGGTTCCAGCCCAGATTCCGCGCCCGGGAGGGCGACCTCGTGATCGTCTCCGAGGACCGGCGGGTTCTCCGCACGCTGGAGATCACGGGGCTCGACCGGATCTTCCGGATCGAACGCCGCCTGGCCGACGCGGTCAGCGAGTTGCTTTCGCGGGTGCAGGCAGCCGGGGCTGCCGGGACGGTCTAGGCCTTAGCGGATGACGCGGAAGCGCGGACTCGAGACCCGCATGGCGATCGGGTTCGACCATGTCATCTGCCGGCCGCCCTCGGGGAGCGCCAGGGAGATGCCCCGGACGCGGTAGTACCAGACGCCGGCCTTGTCCAGCGGGAGCATTGCCGACGTCGAGGGCGTCTCGACGCTGCCGAGCTTCGTCCACGGGTAGGCCTTCCTGCTCCACTACACCTCGTACCGATCGGCGCCCAGCGCCGGCTGCCAGGCGACGAGCGGCGTCCCGTAGATGACCGGCCGGGTCTTCGTGGCCGAGAAAAGCGTGCCGTTCGGGCTGAGGCCGGTGATGTAGGGAGCGCCCGACGTCGTGACGACTGCCTCGCTGAGCTTTCCGAAGGTCGAAACGCGGCCCCTGGCGCAGGTGTCTTGCGGCAGCTCGACGTCGAAGTACTCGATGCCGTTCTCGACAAAGCGCCACGAGACGGCGACGACGGTTTCTGCCCTGCGTGCCGTCCTTCACCAGGTACCCGATCCGTGCCTTGTCGAGCTCCGCCTGATTCGTGGGCAGCTTCAGCGCTCCGGTAGACCGCGGCGCCCAGGCCGGCGAGCCGACGATCGATCCGCGGTACACGACGTTCACCAGTCGACGTCCGTGGTGATGTAGGTGCGGTAGAGCTCGTAGGGGTTGTCGCCGTAGTCGCGGGTTCCCGTGTAGCTGAGGGAGGGCATGAGGCGAAACGCGGTCGGCTGATCGGAGAAGGCGTCAGCTGCCATCGTCGAGACGCCGAGCCGGGAGAGGGAGACGGGTGGGTTCAGCTCGACGTAGGTTGGCTCCACGGGCCGTAGGAAACGGCGGGAATGCCGTTGGCGGTCGTCCCGATCCGTGTGCGAACCGCTCGGACGCGCCAAGGGACGACGCCGCTGAACGGCGCCCCTGGTGGAACGTCCAGTGCTCGCGCTCGTCGGCGACGTTCGTCCTGGTGGCGATGACCTTGTTCAAACCCGGCGACGTGAACCAAACGTTGTAGCCAGTGGCGCCCTCGATGGGTGTCCACCGAACGAGGCCCGGCGTGCTGGGCTCGGCCTGCGGCGTGTTAGACCAGCGGGTGTTGAAGCCATAGGGAGATGCCCACGTGGATGAGCCTTTGCGCGTCACAGCTCGAACACGGGCCCAGAGCGCGTACGGCGTGCCCGTCATCCAGGGGAGGGCGACGGGGATCGCAACCGTCGGCATTTTCGCCGTGCCGGCCCAGACGATCGAGCCGTCGGTGAAGCTCTTGCGGGTAGCGAGCTCAAACTCGTAGCTCTGCGCACCGCGTACCGGCCGCCAGGCGAAGGAGGGCGTGCGCGGAAAGACTCGGGCAGGCGCCTCGTTGCTGCGGAGCAGGAACGGCCTCAGACCCGAAGGGGCTCCGACCGCGGCATCGGCTGCAGGCGCGACGGCGAGCATCACGAGGCAGAGGACAGCAAGACGGACCGCAGGCCTGCCAAACAGGCTTCGGCAGGTTCCAGCGACTAGGCAGTCCCTCGTTCGAGGGATGCCTCGAGCATGGAGCCCACCGCCAGCACGAGGGCGTCGTCGCCGGGACGGCCAACGAGTTGGAGGGAGGCGGGCAACCCGTCCTCGGCGAGGCCGCACGGAAGCGCAAGCGCCGGCCAGCCGAGCGCGTTGAATGGAAACGTGAAACGGATGATCTCCTCGCGCACGTCGAGCTCGCTGTCCGGCAGCGGGGGAGCCACGAAAGCGAGTGTCGGAACAATCAGCAGATCGAGCCCCTCGATGACGGCCTCGCATCGCTCCGCGTACGCACTTCGGGCTCGGCTGCTGATGTCGATCTCTGCCTCCGTGAGCGCCAGGCACCGTTCGATCTTCGTTCGCAGGCCTTCTCCGTACTGATCGGCGTTCTCGGCGAAGAGGTGGCGGTGGACGCCCGCGACTTCGCCCATGAAGGCTTGGCCGAGTCCTTCGGCGAGGGGGAGATCCACCGGCCGGGCGCCGAGAAGCGCCGCAGACCCGCGAACCCGCTGAGCGACGAGCGGGTCGCAATGCTCGGTCCAGGCCACTCCGACGGCGATCTCGCGAGGCGCGCGCGGCTCGAATCCCGGAACGAGCGCCTCCATCATCGCCGCGCACTCCCCGACCGAGCGGGCCATCGGGCCGGCGTGATCGAAGGTGGGCGCCAGCGGGAAGCAGCCGTCGAGCGATACGAGTCCGTACGTCGGCTTGAATCCCACGACGCCGCAACACGCGGCCGGGATGCGAATCGACCCGCCGGAATCGGTGCCGAGCGCAGCGTCCGCGAGCCCGGCGGCGAGCGCCGCCGCGGAACCGCCGCTCGAGCCTCCCGCGATCCGGCCAGGCGCGATCGGGTTGGGCACCGTCCCGAAGTGCGGGTTCTGAGAGGTGACGCCGTAGGCGAACTCGTGCAGGTTCGTCTTGCCGACGTTCGAGTAGCCTGCGGACTCGAGCCGGCCGACCGCCTCCGCGCTGCGGGCGGGGACGTGATCGGCGAAGAGGATCGAGCCGTACGTCGTCGTCAGTCCGGCTGTGTCGAACAGATCCTTCACGGCCAGCCTGATTCCACCGCCGACATGGGTGGGTCGAGTGAGGAAGATCGCGTCGTTCGATGAGTGGTCGCTCACGAATCCGTACCGTCTCCACACGGAAGCCGAACTAGCGTGCCTGCATTCTCAACCAAGTGAGGAAGTGTGGAGGGAGGTCGCAGCGGCGGAGGGCGTCAAGTCTTTGCCCGGCTGACGACGAAGACGAAGCATGCCTTCAAGACGACCGAGTTCTGGACGATGGTCGCGATCGTCGCCGGCATCCTGATCGCCTCGATGGTCGTAGGTGACGGGGACAGCGGCGGGGACGGAGGCGAGAATGCGAACGATGCGTTCCCGGCCGTTCGCGCCTGGCTGTACGTGGCAATCGTGGGCTCCGCCTACATGGTCAGCCGCGGTCTCGCGAAGGCCGGGAGCCGCGAGCCGTACTGGGCCGACCGGGACGACCTCCCCGGCAGCAGCAGCAAGGGCGGCCGCGACAACTAGGGGGAAGGGTGCGAGGGTCGGCTCGGCCGGCCCCTCAGTGCCTTCGGCATCTCTGAGGGCTTCCTAGTCCAGCGCGAGATAGATGAAGGCGACGACGAAGACGCCGGCGAACAGCAACAGGAACAACCCGAAGAGGGCGAGGCCGAGAACCACGTTCTTGTGGGCGACCTCTGCGTCGGGATCGACCGGATCGTGAGCGGTCGCCGGCCGCATCGGGTCGCGGACGGGCTCGGTCATAGGAGCACCGGATCCACTGCGACGGCGATAAAGAGCAACGCGAGGTACGCCAGCGAGTAGTGGAAGAGCGCGCCCGCCCGGGCCGGGGTCGCAGAGCGGAAGAGCGCAACGGCGAGCTGGAGGAAGCGCGCGCCGAGCAGCGCAGCTGCGGCGAGATACACGGGGCCGAACGTCCCGGTGGCGACGGGCAGGAGCGTGAGGGCGACGAGGAGGAACGTGTAGAGCAAAACCTGTCGTGCCGTCTCGCGATCCCCCCGCACCACCGGGAGCATCGGGATCCGCGCGGCTGCGTAGTCGCGCTTGATCAGCAGGGCGAGTGCCCAGAAGTGCGGCGGCGTCCAGAAGAAGACGATCAGGAAGAGGTACAGCGCCGGCAGCGTGAGCTCGCCTGTTGCCGCGGCCCAGCCGACGAGCGGCGGAACCGCGCCTGCTGCGCCGCCGATGACGATGTTCTGCGGCGTCGATCGCTTCAGCCAGCGTGTGTAGACGAGGACGTAGAAGAGGTTTCCGACGAGCGCCAGCGATGCGGTCAGCACGTTCACGGGAGAGGCGAGCAGCACGAACGAGAGCGCCGAGAGTGCGACTCCGAACTCGAGTGCCAGCTCTGGGCTCACTCGCCCGCCGGCAACCGGCCGGGATGCCGTCCGCTTCATCGATCGGTCGATGTCTCTGTCGAGCACGTGGTTGAGTGCGCTCGCGCCTCCGCACGCCAGGGCGAGACCGAGCATCGTCGCTCCGGCAAGCACGGGGTCGGGAAGCCCCTGCGCGCCCGCCACCATCCCCGCGCCGCCGGTGAGGAGGAGGAGCGACATGATCCGCGGCTTCGTGAGCGCCACGTAGTCGCGCCAGGCAACCGGCTGCGTGCGCCCGCCCCGGTACAGGCACGCCGCTGCGGCAGCGGTCGCCGCGAACGCGAGTGCCGCGAGTGCGAGGTGCAACGGCTCGGACCACCAGCTGGCGACGGCGGCGAGGAAGAGTACGAGGGAGGCGAACGTGACCCCGAGCAGCCGGCGATGTGCCAGCCAGGCCGCCACCACGAGCGCGATGAGGAGCGGCAAGGCAACGAGGACGAGTGCCCGATGGGCGATGCCGAGCTCGCCGCTCGCGACGACCAGCCCGACCGAGGCCGTCGCGCCGAGACCGCAGAGCCGGAGCCAGGGGCCAGCCTTCACGAGTCCTGCTCCGCCATCCGCCGGCGCAGGTCGCGAAGCGGCCGTGCGCTCGTCACGTACGGGACCTTGTCGAAGTTGTGCGGGGGCGGTGGGGACGTGGCGTACCACTCGAGCGTGTCCGCGAGCCACGGGTCGTGGCCGACCCGCTCCCCGTGCTTGCGCGACCAGACCACGTTCGCGACGAAGGCGAGGATTCCGAGTCCCATCACGTAGGACCCGGCGGTCGACACGAGGTTGTACGCCGTCCAGAGATCGTCGTCGCGATAGGTGTAGACGCGCCTCGGCATCCCGAGGAGCCCCAGGAAGTGCTGCGGGAAGAAGGCGAGGTTGAAGCCGACGAGGGTCAGCCAGAAGTGCCACTTCCCGAGGCGCTCTCCGAGCCTGCGCCCGAACATCTTCGGCCACCAGTAGTAGAGCCCGGCGAAGATCCCGAACATCGAGCCTCCGAAGAGCACGTAGTGGAGGTGGGCGACGATGAAGTACGTGTCGTGCACCTGCCAGTCGAACGGGAAGATCGCGAGGAAGATCCCGGAGAGCCCGCCGATCGTGAAGACGCCGATGAACCCCAGGGCCCAGAGCATGGCGGTGTCGAAGATCAGGTTCCCGCGCCAGGTCGTCGCGATCCAGTTGAAGATCTTCACGCCGGTCGGGACGGCGATCGTCAGCGACGCCAGCATGAACCAGATCTGGAGGCCGAAGGGGAGGCCCACCGTGAACATGTGGTGGCCCCAGACGAGCAGCGAGTAGAACCCGATCGCCACCGTCGAGAACGCGATCGCCTTGTAGCCGAAGATCGGCTTGCGTGAGAAGACGGGGATGACCTCGGAGATGATCCCCATCGCCGGGAGGATCATCACGTAGACCTCCGGATGGCCGAAGAACCAGAAGACGTGCTGGTACAGCAGCGAGCTCCCGCCTTCGTCCGGAATGAAGAAGTTCGTCCAGCCGGTGCGGTCGAGCAGCAGCATGGTCAGGCCTGCGGTCAGCGCGGGGAGCACGATGACGAGCAGCGCCGCGTAGATCTCGATCGCCCAGACGAAGAGCGGCAGCCGCATCCACGACATGCCCGCGGTGCGCATGTTGTGGATCGTCGCGATGAAGTTGATCGCGCCTGTGAGCGAGGAGATCGAGAGGATGTGCAGTCCGACGATCCAGAGGTCCTGGCCGTTGCCCGAGGCGTAGGCGGAGAACGGCGGATAGGCGGTCCAGCCGGATCGGGCCGCGCCCTCCTCGGCGAAGAAGCTGCCCAGGAGCACGATCCCACCGAGCAGGAACAGCCAGTAGGAGAGGGCGTTTAGTCGCGGGAACGCCATGTCCCGCGCACCGATCATCAGCGGCACGAGGTAGTTGGCGAAGCCCGCGAAGATCGGGACGACGACGAGGAAGATCATCGTCGTGCCGTGCATCGTGAAGAGCTGGTTGTAGGAGTCCCGCGTGATGAAGTCCGTGTCCGGCGTCGCGAGCTGCGTCCGCATCAGCAGCGCCATCACGCCGCCTGCCAGGAAGAAGACCAGGCTCGTGATGATGTAGAGGACCCCGATCCGCTTGTGGTCGACGGTGGCAACCCAGCCGGCAACGCGGCCCTGCGTCCAGGGGACGGGGTAGGGAGGCGGCTCGGTCCTAGCCGCCACTCTGGCCCTCCTCGGCGAAGCGCTTGCGCAGGTAGCTGGTCAACGCGTCCATCTGGCGGTCGTCCCACTCCTCACCGACCGCAGGCATGCGCCCCCGTCCGTTGCGGACGATCTGCGCCACGTTTTCCGCATCCGAGACGGATGCACTCGAGAGACCCGGGCCTACGAGTCCCTCTCCTTGTGGCCCGTGGCACTTGGTGCACGCTCCGAGGAACTCCTCCTCGCCGAGATCGGAATCGCCTGCCTCCTGGGCCTCCGCCTCCTGCTCCAGCCACGAGTCGAACTCGTCGACGGGGATCACCTCGATCTCGGCCAGCATCGCCGCATGCTGGGTCCCGCAGAACTCGGCACACTGCCCTTTGTAGACCCCTACTTTGGCCTTGAAGGAGGTGTCGTTCGTCTCACCCGGGATCGCATCGAACTTGCCACCGAGGCCGGGGACCCAGTAGCTGTGCTGGACGTCGCTGTCCGGCGCCGTGATCACGAGCTTCACGAGGGTGTTCGCCGGCGCGCGCAGCTTGTCGATGGCGATCGCGCCGTTCGGATACTCGTACTGCCAGTAGAACTGGCGCCCCTCCACCCGGATTTCGAGCTCCCGCTCCCCCGCCTGGGCCTCGAGCGTGATTCCGGGCAGTTTGTAGAACGTGAACGCCAGGGCGATCACGAGGAGCCCGATCGGCACGAGGGTCCACGCGAGCTCGAGCCTTGTTGCGCCGTGGATCTGAGGGCCCTCGATCGTCCGATCGCGCCCGCGGCTCCGGTAGCGGAAGACGAACAGGACGAGAGGGACCGCCACCGACAGGAGGACGAGCCCGGCGATGGCGCAGAGCACCCAGTAGAGATCCTCGATGCGTTCGGCGTTCGGAGAATCCGCCGTGACGGGCGTCAGGCCGCTGGCGGCGAGCAGGATCGTGGAGCCCACGGTTGCCTAGTCTAAGAGCGTGCCGTCCGAGGGAGCTACATCGAGCGGCATGTCGCAAACCGGCTCGCGGATCGAGCTGCCGAGCGATGTGCCCGAGGAGTTCGATGTATTCGTCAACGGGGTCCGTCAGGAGCTCGTTCGCGACTACCGCGTGCAGGGGCGGGCGCTGATCTTCACCCGCTCGCTCGCGCAGGAGGGAAAGCTCGGCCCGCTCCGGTGGGCCAGCATGTTCCTCGGCGTTGCCGGCACCTACCGAAGGCACGACACCGTCGACGTCGTCTACCAGCGCGACGGCCAGCGGGTGGTCGCGACGGGGCTGACCCCCGAGGACGGCAAGTAACACTCTGTTACTTGCCCCTCCAGCCCGCTCCTAGCGCGAGCTCCCGGGGTTTGTAACACACTGTTACTTGGGGTTCGCGAGCGCCAGGACCTCGTTCGCGCCGGTGACAGTGAGGCCTGGTTCGGGGCCGCCGGCGAGCGCGTAGGCACTGCCGCGCCAGCCGACGAGGCCGAGACCGTGGCGTGGAGTTCGCAGCCGGGAAAGCCGGCGCCAGCGCCGCGTCCTGGGGGAGTAGGCATAGACGGTGTCGATCGTGCCACCGGGCTCCTCGCCACCCACGGAGATGAGTTGGCCGGCAACCGCGGCCGCGGCGGTCCCACCGCGCTTACCCGGAACCGGCGGGAGCGCGCGCCACCGGGCGCCGCGCGGGTCGAAGGCCTCGACGACGTCGAGATTGGTGTCAAGCCCACCAGTCCGCCCGGCCACGGCGTAGACGAGGCCTCCGAGCGCCGCAGTCCCGAGATGCTCTCGCGGTCTCGGGCCAGGGATCACCGACCAGCGGCGGTCGCCGAGATCGAAGACGAGGGCTTCCCGGGCCAGGCGGCCGGGCGCCTCCACGCCGCCGACGACGTAGAGCTTGTCGCCGACGACCGCAGCGCCGGCCGCCGCACGAGGTGCCGGCATTGCGGGGAGTGCGCCCCACCTTGCTCCCTCGAGGACGTACGCCTTCCGGAGTGGGACGTTGCCGGCTGCATATCCACCCAGCACGTACAGG
>JACDAN010000169.1 GCA_013695385.1 Actinomycetota bacterium
GGCGTGCCTCAGGGCTCGTAGACGAAGGGCAGGTCGTGCGCGAAGTCGCGGCGGCGGGACTAGCTGCACGGCGGCGAGTCTATGCAGCGGGAGTGGAGGCGCTACAGATGTTTGCGCACGAAGAAGAGCTACCTCGGGTCTGGCCTTCTTAAAAGCGAACGTCAGCCGCTCCGCAGCGCCAGCGGGCCGGCGATCAGGAAGGGCACGAAGCTGAGGACGTGGATCACGACCGCGCCGGAGAGGGCGCGCGCATCGTCCACCCCGTAGGGCGCGAGCGCGACCAGCGCGGCTGCCTCGAAGATCCCGATTGAGGCCGGAAGCGCGGGCAGGAGGAGCGAGAACGTGGTCGCGACGGCAACGAGGATCCCCGCTTCGAGGCCGAGCTCGACAGCGCGATCCCGAGCCTGGAAAGCGCGCTGAGCTCGAACGTGACGAACCGCGATACGCGGACGTCTCGGTTGCCGACGACGGTGGGGACGGCCGGCTGCTCGCGCTGCTGCTCGCCCTCGCGGGAGTCTCGCTCGCTGCGGTTGGCGTGGCCGCCTGGGAGCGGCGCCCAGCCATCGTGCCTCACGGCTTGTAGACGAAGGGTAGGTCGTCCATGATCGTGCGCAGGAGCGGCGCATTCACGTCCCGCTCGGACGGCACAAGCTCCACGTCCGGCCACTCGATTCCGACGTCGGGGTCGTCGTACTTGAACCCCGACTCGGCCGAGGGGTCGTAGTACGCGGAGCACTGGTACACGAGGTCGGCGAGATCGCTCACCACGCAGAACCCGTGCGCGAATCCGTCGGGGACGTAGAGCTGGCGGTTCTCCTCGTCGTCGAGCTGGAACGCCTCCCACTCGCCGAAGGTCGGTGACTCTTTGCGAACGTCGACCACGACGTCGAAGATTCCGCCCCGGGCGCAGCGGACGAGCTTCGTCATCCCGGGCTGGAAGTGCATGCCGCGCACGACTCCGCGGCGCGAGCGCGAGTGGTTGTGCTGGACGAACTCGTCGGCGATGCCGGCATCTCGATAGGTGCTCTGGCGGTATGTCTCGAGGAAGAACCCCCTTTCGTCGCCGTGCACGGTCGGGGCAAGCAGGATCGGGCCGTCGAGTCGGGTTGGGATTCGCTGCACGGCGGCGAGTGTATTCAGCGGGAGCGGAGCCGTAGCAGGGCTCCGCCCCGCAGAGCGAAGGGCCCGACCACGAGGAACGGCACGAAGCTCAGCACGTGGATGACGACCGCTCCGGAGAGAGCCAGGGCGTCGTCGATCTCGTAGGGCGCCAGCGCGACGAGGACGGCTGCCTCGAAGATGCCGATCGACGCCGGGAGCGCGGGGAGGAGCAGGGAGAACGTCGTCGCGACCAGGACGAGAATGCCGGCTGCGAGCCCGACTTCGATGCCGACCACGCGCAGGGCGAGCACGAACGAGAGCGCGATCCCGCACCAGGAGAGCACACTCAGTCCGAACGCGGTGAGGGCGACGCGCGGGGTCTGGAGGCCCCCGAGGCCTCTCAGAACGCCGGCGGCGGCGAGCTCCGTGCGAGCCCGTGAGAACCCCGGAACCAGTGCCAGCGGACGCAGGAGGAAGCCGATCGGCCTGCTTCCGAAGCGATTGAG
Organism: Actinomycetota bacterium; assembly: GCA_013695385.1. Classification (GTDB taxonomy): domain Bacteria; phylum Actinomycetota; class Thermoleophilia; order Gaiellales; family Gaiellaceae; genus JACDAN01. The sequence goes on from JACDAN010000169.1 coordinate 1,608, forward strand.
CGACACCACCGCAAGCAGGATCACCGAAGCGACGAGGGCGAGCATGACGGCCGCGCCCCGAAGCCAGGTCACCGGAGGCACGAACGGCACGGCCAGAAACACCAGGACGAGCAGTGCGGCAACGTCATGAACTCGCTCGGCGACGACGGTGCCGAGCGCGTCCGCTCGGGGTGTGCGCGTGGCGCGATGCAGGAGCACGACTCGAGCAAGCTCGCCTAGGCGAAGCGCCGGGAGAAGGCTCGTGAAGAACTCGCCGGCGAGCACTGGTCGCACGAGCGACCGGAGCGGCGGCCGGCGCGCCGGCTCGAAGAGCAACCCCCAGCGGACGATCCGAAGGGCATAGGCGCCCACGAATACGAGAAACGACGCGCCCAGCCACACCGGATCTCCGCCGGCGAGGGCGTCGACGAAGCCGTCGAAATCGACGTCGTGCAGAGCCAGGTACGTGAGAACCGCCGAAGCTCCAAGTCCGGCGAGCAGGAGGATGGGGCGAAGCCGCCGGGCCACGATGCCGTACGCTAGGCGCTCGCCGGGGGGAATGTGATGGCTGGCCGCACCCAAGTCTCTGCAGAGACATCGGCGCACAGGCGGCTGTTCGCCCTGCCCCGACCAGGCCGCGGCCTGCGCGGAGAGCTCGTTGCCGGCCTTGCCGCGGCTCTGCTCTCGCTGTTCCTTGCCGCCGGGATCCTCCAGGTCTGGCGGGGCGACCTGGACGTGCCATTCGCGTACCGGTCCGAGACGCAGTACTACCTGATGCTGGCCAAGGCGATGGGCGATCAGGGTGGGTACCTCGAGAACCCGAGCCTCGGCGCCCCGTTCGGCCTCGAGCTGCACGACTATGCGGTGGGTACCGACCGTCTGAACCTCGACCTGCTTCGGGTGCTCAGCTTCCTCTTCGGGGGCCCGGCGGCAGGCGTCAACGTCTTCTTCCTGCTCAGCTTCCCACTCGCGGCGGCGGCGGCCTTCCTCGTGCTCCGGCTCCTTCGTGTCGGAAAGGCGGCGGCGGTTGTCTGCTCCGTGCTGTTCGCACTGATGCCGTATCACTTCGCCCGCGCAGAGGAGCACCTGTTCCTCTCCGCCTACTACGCGGTGCCCCTCGGCGTCTACCTCGTTCTGGCGACGCTCGGCGGGAACCCGCTGTTCTCGCGGCGTCCCGGACGCAGCGGCTTGGGCAGCTATCTGTCCGGACGGACACTGACGACTGTGGCGTTCTGCGTGATCGTCGCCTCGACGGGGATCTACTACGCCGCGTTCACCCTGCTCCTGCTGGCCGGCGCGACGGCGATCGCCCTCTTGGGGCGGCTCGGGCGCAGGACCGTCGCGAGTGCCGCCTTGTGCGCGGCGTTGATCGTGGGCGGTCTGCTCGTTCAGCTGGCCCCGAGCATTGCCTACCGGTCGGAGCATGGACCGAACCTCGAGACCCGGCGCCCGACGGCGGAGTCCGAGTTGCTCGCGTTGAAGTTCACCGACCTCGTGCTACCGGCCGAGGACAGCCGGCTCGGGCCCCTGTCGCGCCTAACTGCGCAGTACAGGTCGACGACGCCGATTCGCTCTGAACAAGGCCAGTCGCTCGGACTCGTTGCGGGGATCGGCTTCCTTGGGCTCCTCGCGGTTGCGCTGCTAGCCCTCGTGGGTCGTGCTCGAGTAGAACCCCCGGTGATCCGCCATGCGGCGGCCGCCACGGTGCTGGCGTTCCTGATCGGAACCGTGGGCGGCATCTCCGTGCTCGTCGCGCAGCTGCTGACTGCCCAGATCCGCGGCTGGAATCGGATCTCGATCGTGATCGGCTTTCTCGCTCTCCTTGGAGTCGCCGTTGCCCTCGATCGGCTTCGAGGCGCTGTACGGAGGCGGGCCGTCTTCGCCGCTGCCCTAGCCGGCGTCCTCGGCGTGGGTGTCTACAGCCAGGCCGCACCGAGCGCAGTTCCTCCGTACGAGCTCGCCGGTTCCTACCGGCAGGACAGCGCGTTCGTCCGCGAGATCGAGCGCCGGCTCCCGCCCGGCGCGTCAGTCTTCCAGCTCCCGTACGCGGCCTTTCCCGAGACCGGCCAGATCGTCGATCTTTCCGACAACGACCTCCTCCGCGGGTATCTGCATTCGAGGCGGCTGCGCTGGAGCTTCGGCGCCATGAAGGGGCGTCCGGAGGACTGGTCGAGGGAGCTTGCCGGGCTGCCGGCCGCGACTCTCGTAGACGCGGCCGTCGTCGCGGGGTTCTCAGGCCTCTACATCGATCGGTTCGCCTACGCGGACCGGGCTGCGGGGCTCGAAGGCGAGGTAGGCGCGCTGCTCGGCGGGTCGCCGTTCGTCGGTGTGTCTGGCCGACACTCGATCTTCGATCTTCGGAGCCGGCGACGCAAGCTCCAGGCGGCACATGGGCCCGCGAAGATCGCGGCGTTCCGCGAGGCGGTGCTGCGTCCCCTTCGCCTCCACTTCGGCGGCTTCCTGCCGCTCCGAGCCGGCCGTGCGACGTTCGCGTGGGCCGACACCGGGAACGCCGAGCTGCGCATCGTCAATCCTTCGGACACGCCACGAACAGCCGCGTTCGACGCAGTTCTCGACCGCGTCGCGGGCCCGCCCGCCGATGTTGCCGTGGAGTTCCCCGGCTCCGCTCCGACCACGCACCGGATCCCGGCTCAGCTGCACGCGGACCTGCAACTTCCTCCCGGCGAGACGGTGATCCGCTTCTCGACGGCCGCGCCCCCCGTTGAGGCGAGCAACGCGAACGAGCTGCGCCGCCACTACTTCCGCCTCGCCAACCTGACGCTCACGGACGTGGGCTTCCGAGGCTTCCTTCCCTAGCAAGCGCCGTCGCCACACGCTCGACCTCGCCGGGTGTGAGGTGCGCGTTGCAGGGCACCGAGACGACGGCGTCGGCCGCTGCGCGGCTGGCCTCGAGTTCCCCGCCGAGGCGAGCGGACGAGAACGCGGGCTGCGCGCTGATCGGCCAGGGGTAGTGGACGGCCGTCTCGACGCCCGCCTCAGCAAGCCGTGAGCGGAGCGACTCCCGCTGCTGCGAGCGGATCACGTAGAGGTGGTGGACACCCGGCGGGCTCACCCGCCCGAGCGCCTGGTCGTAGACCGCGGCGATCTCGGCGCGGCGGCGGTTGTCGCCGGCGAGCCGCGCGAGGCGGACACGGAGGAGCGCGGCCTGGAGCTCGTCGAGCCGCGAGTTCGTCCCCTGTCGATGCGCGTAGTGCCTCGGGCGCTCGCCGTACGTCCTCAACTCCCTGACCGTCTCGGCGATCCGGCGATCGGAGGTCACGACCGCACCCGCGTCGCCGAAGGCTCCGAGGTTCTTGGTCGGGTAGAACGAAAAGCATCCTGCCTGTCCCAGCGAGCCCGCGGGGCGGCCGTCGACGACGAGCCCGTGCGCCTGAGCGGCGTCCTCGACGACCGGTAGGCCGAGCTCGAGCAGCCGAGCCACCGCGGCAGGGCGTCCGTACAGGTGCACGGCCACGATCGCCGCCGTCCGAGCGGTCATCGCCGAGGCCGCGCGCTCCACGTCGATCGTCAGCGTCTCCGGGTCGACGTCCACGAGGACGGGCCGGTGACCCGCCCGGAGGATCGCCGTCGGCGTTGCGGCAGCCGTCAGGTCGGGGCAGACGACCTCGGAGCCGGTGGGGAGGTCGAGCGCCCGAAGCGCCAGCTCGAGCGCATCCGTCCCGGAGGCGACTCCCACGGCCTCTGCGGTGCTCGTCAGCCCGGCGAACTCACGCTCGAACGCCTCGACCTCAGGCCCGAGCACGATCTGCTCCGAGGCGAGGACCCGCCGGCAGACCGCGTCGAACGCGTCCTGCTGTGCTACGTACGCTCTCCTCGGGTCGAAGAACGGGACGACGCTGGTCACCAGTACCGGCTTCGGTGCCGACGGTAGTAGTCGACCATCCGGGTGAGGCCTTCCCGCAGCCCGACTCGCGGTTCCCAGCCAACTCGCTCGCGGATCCTGCCGTAGTCCGCGTAGATGCTTCCGACGTCGATCTTCGCCCGGTCGGTCGGAAAGGGCCGCTCGGAGAGCGAGCCGCCGCCGACGACCTCCAACAGCGTCTCGGCGAACTGCCGAACCGCCACCGGCTCGGAATGGCCCAGGTTGAACGCCTCGCCGACGGCTGCGTCGGCGAGGCCGCAGAGCAGGAAGGCGTCGACCACGTCGGCGACCTCGTTGAAGTCTCGAAGCGACTCGCCGCCGCCGTAGAGCTCGATCGTCTCGCCTTCCAGAGCCTGTCGCACGAACCAGGGCACGAAGCCCTGGCGTGGGTGCCGCATCTGCATGCGCGGCCCGTACGTGTTGGTCAGACGCAGTGAGCACGTGGGCAGACCGTGAATGCGGTGGTAGAGGAGGGTCGCAGCCTCCGCAGCCGACTTGTTGATCCCGTTGACGTCGACCGGCTCGAGGGGATGCGCCTCGTCGACCGGGAGGTAACGGGGGCGTCCGTACTGCTGGCGGGAGCCCGCATAGACCACCCTCGCCTCCTGGTTGTGCTTTCGCAGTGCCTCCAGGACGGAGAGCTGGGCCCGGTAGTTGAGCTCGAGGTCGGCGAACGGGTCGCTCAGCGAGTCGACATGGCTGACGTTCCCGGCAATGCAGAAGACGACGTCCTGCCCCCGGACGAGCTGCGCGGCTGCGTCTGGATCCCGAACATCGGTCTCGCTGATGTGGATCTGATCCTTTACGGGAGCGATGTTGAACCGGTTCCCGCCGAGATCGGGGACGAGACTGTCGGCGACGCTGACGTCCGCCCCCAGTTCGACGAGCCGGATGGCGAGGTTCGAGCCGATGAAGCCGAGTCCCCCGGTGACGAGCGCACGCCTGCCCGCATAGCCGGCCTCGCTCACCCTCGGAACCGGTCGATCGCCGCCCGGGCGGTGGCGCGGAAGCTGCGAGGGCCGGGGAGTGCCGGGTGGCGGCCGAGTCGCCAGCGTGCAAGGTTGACGAGGAACTCCCAGACGGTGTCGGGGCCGACATGTGACCCTCCGGCCTGCCGTGCCTGGAACCGAACCGGGATCTCCACGATCTCGATCCCGGCAGCCCGCGCCTTGAGGACGATCTCCGCGTCGGTGAACCAGTCGTCGGTCCGAAGGTCGAGCCTCTCCCAGGCGGCGCGGGTAAACCCCTTCGGCTGCCCGTTGACGTCCCAGAGGCCCTTCGTCCGGAACAGCAGACGAAAAAGAACGTTGAACCCGAGCGAGGTGAGCGTCCGGATCGAGCCGTCTTCGCGGATCTGGCGCCGGCCCTTGACGATGCCGGCCCCCGTGGTCCTCAGGCACCGGTACGTCTCGAGCACGAACATCGTGGGCACCTGTCCGTCGCCGTCGAGGTACACGAGGTGGGTGCCGCGCGCCGTCTCCAGGCCGGACCGGAGATCCCACCCCATGTCGCCGGCCTTGGGACGCGCCACGACGACGACGTTCGGATGAGAGCGGGCGAACGCCTCGGCCTCGACGGGCGTTCGGTCGCGACCTCCTGCCCACGAGTTCGCGACGAGAATCAGCTCGTACGGGATCCCGGACGCCTGAAGCTCTCGATGGAGCGGTTCGGCGACGCTGGCCAGGGCTTCCTCGGCCCTATAGCAGAGGAGGACGACCGATAGCTCAGGGACGGGCACGGCCAGCGCGCGAGTATAGGAGGGTGGCTTAGAAACTCGATTCAAAACGAAGCCTTGAGCCGTCGGGGCACGCTGTGCGGCGCGATCGCCGCGTCCTCCGTCGCCCCGATAGCGCTGCTATCGAGGCTCCCTGCGTCCTTGCGCTCCCGCCACCCATCGCACCCCGCCGACGAAGCGTCATTGTGAATCGAGTTCGTAACGGCGGCGTGCCACCACGTAGTACTGGGCGCCGAGCGGGATTCGACGTAGGGCTCGCTCGACGGCGACGAGCCGCCTCCTCCGGGACGGCCACAGCAGCATGTAACCGGAGACGATGGGCGTGAGGCTCGCCTGCCGGAGCAGCCTGAGCGTCGCCCCCAACGCGAGCATGCGCACATCGCTGCTCAGCGAGAACCGCCGTACGACGAGGCGCGTGAGCGGGTTGTAGGGGTTGTGCTCGAACAGTGAGACTAGGCCCCCCGGACGCGTGACTCGCGCCAGCTCGGCGACGAAGGTCGCGCGCTCGTCCGTCGGGACGACCTGGACGACGTTGGCCGCGAACGTGAGGTGGAAGGCGCCGGCGTCGAACGGAAGGCGGCCCGACTCGGCGAGCTCGTAGCGGACGTCCGGGTTCTCCCGGGATGCCGTCTCGAGAGCTTCCGGTGAGAGGTCGGTGCCGGTGAGTGAGCGAAACCGGCCGGCGAGGTGCCGATCGGTGAGCCCGATCCCGCAGCCGGCGTCGAGGGTGTCGAGCGTCGCGGGGTCGCCGAGATGCGCGTCGGCGAGGCGCAACAGCTCCGTGGCTTTCGCGCCCGCGAAGAACTCGTGCGACGTGCCGGTGAAGGCGACGGCCCGGTCGAGCTCCTCGCGATAGCTCTCGCTCGTCACAGTGCTCGCAATCGCTCGGGGTGCTTCCGCACGAACCTGAGGATCCCACGCCAGTGCCAGAGCGTGCGCCGGGTGAGGATGCGCCGGTCGGTGAGGGCGGCATGGCGATGGACGACCTTCGCCGGCGGGACGTACCACCGCTCCCACCCAGCCTTCGCGGCCCGGTAGCAGAGGTCGATGTCCTCGCCGTACAGACGGAAGCCTTCGTCGAACCCGCCGAGCTCCTGCAGCATCTCCCGCCTCAGTAGGAGGAAGCCTCCGAGCAGCCAGTCGGCCTCGGCCGGCTCCACGGGCCGCTCGTCCAGGCCGTAGTGGGCGCGCTGCGTGCCGCCGAGAAAGCGGCGCAGCGGCGTTCGGCGCACGATCGTGCCGCCAACCGTGGGGAACCTCCGCCGCGACGGGTTCAGCGAGCCGTCGGGATGGCGGAGCTCGGGCCCCGCGACCCCGCACCTCGGGTGCGCCTCGGCGAAGCCGGAGAGGATGGAGACGGCGTTCGCCTCCGCCGCCGTATCCGGATTGCAGACGACGACCAGGGGCGCTGCGGTCTCGGCGATCCCGCGGTTCGCGTTCGCGGCGTACCCGACCGGCCGGTCGTTCCGGATCAGCCGTGCGTCTTCGGGCAGCGGCAAGTCGACCCCGAGGTTGGAGACGACGACCAGCTCGTCCACCTGCGGAGCGAGAGCGGCCAGGCAGCGCTCGAGCTCCCCGATCGGCTCGTGGACGATCACGATTGCGGCGACGACGGTCACAGGAGCTCTCGGTAGACCCCGACGGTCCGTCGCGCCGCCTCCGCCCAGGTGAACTGCGCCGCGCGCGCCAGGCCCGCCGCCCGAAGCTCATCGCCTCGACCGAGCGCCCTGCGGATTCCGTTCGCGAGCTCGCCCTCCTCGGCGAACACGGCGGCGTCGCCGGCGACCTCGACGAGGGCAGGATCCGGCGAGGCCACGACTGGTGTGCCGCTGGCCATCGCCTCGAGAATGGGCAGCCCGAACCCCTCGTACCGCGAGGGAACGACGAGGCACGCGGCCTCCCGGTAGAGACGGGCTAGCTCCTCCTTGTCGACGTAGCCGCGGAGATCCGCACCGAGCGCGCGCAGCTCACGCGCCAGCGCCGGCTCCCGCTCGGGGCCGACGAGGACGACGGGCATCCCCAGCTCGCCGCCTGCCTCGACGGCCGCGCGGGGATCCTTCCGGCGCTGCACGGCACCGACGACGAGGAGGTAGCCGCCCTTTCCCAGGCCCTCGCCCGGTGTGAAAAGGGGGTCGACGCCGTGGGGAATCACCCGAACCTCATGCTCGGCGATCCCGTAGAGGTCGGTGAGGTCGTCCCGAGTCCGCTCGGACACGGCGATCACGCGGCCGGCGCGGCGCGCGGAGCGAGGCACCACGGCTTTGAAGACAAGGCGGTGGCGGCGCGGCATCAGCTCCGGCCCACGCTCGAACGAGAGGTCGTGGACGGTCAGCACCGACGTCCCTCCGGCGAGGAGGGGGAGCGAATGCTGGAAGTGCGCCACTCGCGGGCGGAGCCGCCGCAGGAGGCGAGGGAGGCGCCACGCCATTCGCCACTCCTGCGAGTCCGCCGAGAGCTCGATCGCCTCGATCCCGCCGGGAACGAGATCCGGGCGCCGCGTCACTGCCGCAAAGCGGAGGTCGGGGGCAGCAGCCGGCAGCTCCCGCAGGAGGTTCTGGACGTACGTCTCGTCGCCGGTGCGCTGCCGCCCCAGCACGTCCGCGTCGAGGAGGACGTCGATCACCCTGCCGCCTCACGGTAGACCTCGATCGTCTGCGCGGCCGCGGTCTCCCACCCGAACCGGCCCGCCCGCGCGAGGCCTGCCTCCTGGAGCTCGTCCCGCCGGCCTCGCGCCTCCCGGATCCCTGCGGCGATCGAGTCGACGTCCAGTGGGTCGACGAGGACCGCGGCGCCGTCTCCGATCTCCGCCAGGGCGCCGGTGTTGCTCGTGACGACCGGCGTCCCGCACGCCATCGCCTCGAGGACCGGCAAGCCGAAGCCCTCGTAGAGGGACGCGTAGACCAGGCACGAGGCGCCACGGTAGAGGCGGGCGAGCTCCTCGTCGTCGACGAATCCGATCGAGTCCACGTCGACGTCTCCCCAACCATGGGTGCCGACGACCTTGAGCTCCACGCCGGCCTTCTCGGCGGCGACGAGCAGGCGCGGAAGGTTCTTCCGCGGTTCCAGGGTGCCCACGGCGAGCACGTAGTCGCCGCCGGCCGCGGGGCCGTAGGGCTCGAACGGCGGGGCGACGCCGTGTGGGACTACCCGGACTTTGCTCTCATCCACGCCGAGCAGCTCGACCGCCTCGCGTCCGGTGAACGCGGAGACGGTGATCACCCGCTCCGCCGCTCTCGCGACCCGGGGCAGGAACAGCCGGCTGTAGCGGCGGGTCCACCGGTTGAAGGTCTCCGGATGGCGGAGGACGGCCAGATCGTGGACGGTCAGGACGAGCGGCACCTGCGAGCGGAGGGGGCCGCGGTGGGCCGGACAGTGCAGGACGTCGACCCGGTCGCGCGCCGCCTTCCGCGGGAGGGTTCCGAGGTACCAGGCCGTGTCGCGATAGACCTTGGCTACGCGAGACCTGCCGGGGAGCGAGTACCGGCGGACGTCCACGCCTTCGAGCCCCGCGATCAGATTCCGGAGGTAGCGGGCGGTGCCGGCTTCGGTCAGCTCGAGTGGGGAGACGTCGATCCCGACTCTGAGCTCAGCCACGAGCGTCCTCGTACCCCCGCAGCATGGCCTCGCCACAGGCCCGCCAGGTGAAGCGCGCGGCGTGCTTCCGGCCCTTGCCGGCGAGCGTCTCGCCCTCGCTGACAGCGCGCTCGATCCCCCCGGCGATCGCCTCGGGACTTCGCGGCTCCACCCGGATTGCGATCTCGCCGCTCGCCTCGTCGAGTGACGGGTGGGACGACACCACGGCAGGAGCTCCGCAGGCCATAGCCTCGACGACCGGGATCCCGAAGCCCTCGAAGAGCGAGGGGAGGACGAACGCGACGGCGCCCCGGTAGAGCGGCGGAAGGTCGTCGTCGGCGACGTACCCGAGCACCCGCACGCCCTCTCCCTCCGGCTGGCGGCCGCCCCAGCCGGGCGCCCCCGCGATCACCAGCTGGAGCTCCGGCCTCCGCACCCGCACCAGGGCGAACGCCTCGAGCAGCGTCTCGAGGTTCTTGCGCGGCTCGAGCGTCGCAGCGGCGAAGACGTACGGCGAGCCCAGATCGGCCCGAGGGCCGTCCGCGAGGAATCGCTTGTGCAGGCCCGGGTAGGCCACCACGATCCGTTCCGCCGGGAATCCGAGCGTCTCTTCGACGTCTCCGGCCGTGTACCGGGAGTTCGCGAACATCAGGTCGCAGGTCTTCGCGGCATGCCTCGCCTTGGGCACGTGGAGCGCGCGCGTCCGCGGATCGACCCACTCGGGGTGGTGGATCGGGCCGAGGTCGTGCACGGTCGTCGTCCGCAGCCCGCCGCGCTGGGGCGGGTACATCCAGTCGGAGAAGTGGAAGACGTCGAGGCGCCCCACGATCCGCTCGACCGGGAGCCTCTGAGCGCGGCTCCAGAGCTTTCGCCAGACGTTCGACGGCGGCGGCACGACGACGATCCGCCGTTCGCCGGGAATCCCCTCGAGCGCCTCACGCACGCGTGACGCGTTCCGGGGCCCGGTCGGCGCGAAGAAGACGAGCTCGTGCTCGCCCGCGACCTCGGCCAGCCCGCCCAGCATCCCGAGCATGTAGTTCCCGATCCCGGTGCGCGGGTGGGAGAGGGGCGTGACGTCGAAAACGAGGCGCAAACTAGTGCTCCTCCAGGTGATGCTGCCGCGCTTCTGGGTCGCGAGCACCAAGCCAGAGCGCGCACTCCGACGAGCCATGGCTGGGCTGCCTTGGCGAGGAAGAGGGTCGGCTCTGGCGCCGTGTGATCGCGGGCCAGAAGCCGGCGGGCGTTGCCTGGGGGAGCACTACACTGGCCGCCCGTGAATCTCTACGCCGACGTCGTCCGCTACCCGGACCTGTTCATGAACATCTTCCGGCGGGAGCTGCACGGGAAGTACCGCGGCTCGATCCTCGGGCTCTTCTGGACGCTGATCAACCCCCTGGCCCTCATGGCCGTGTACACGTTCGTGTTCTCCATCCTGCTGGAAGCGTTCGACGTCGAGCACTACCCGCTGTTCATCCTCTCGGGGCTCGTCACCTGGTTCTTCTTCCAGTCGGCCGTGCAGATGGCGTGCTCGAGCCTGTTCGGCCAACCGTCGCTCGTCAAGCAGGTCAGGTTTCCGCGCCACCTCCTGCCGCTCGCCGTCGTGGCCACGAACGTCGTCACCCTCGGTGCGATGCTGGCCGTCGTCGTTGCGGTCAACCTCATCTTCATTCCCGAGACGCGGTCGACGTTCTGGGCCGCGTTCCCGCTGCTCGTCCCGTTGGTCGCGCTGGCCAGCGGGCTCGCAGTCGTCTTTAGCTATGTGGCGGTGGTCTACCGGGACGTCGAGCACCTGCTGCTCACCATCTTCTTGCCGTGGTTCTTCCTGACCCCGGTCTTCTACAACTTCGACCGGGTGCCCGGCCTGAATGACCGCCCCGGGCTAACGAGCATCCTCTACTGGGGCAACTTCGTCTCGCCGTTTGTGCGCTCGATCCGGGACCCGCTCTTCTATGGCCGCTGGCCCCGATTCGTGGACGTGATCTACATGATCTTGGTCGGCGCCGCAGCGCTCGCCGTCGGCGTCCTCGTCGCCCGGCGCATGGACGACCAGGTCGCGACCCACCTCTAGAGATGGAGCCCTTACTCGTCCGAGCCGCCCGGCGGCAGCCCGTCGAGCGCACCCCAGTGTGGTTCATGCGCCAGGCCGGCAGGACGCTTCCCGGCTACCGCGCGATCCGCAAGCGCCTCGGCCTCTTCGACGTTTGCCGGCGCCCGGAGCTCTGCGCGCAGGTGACGCTCGAGCCGGTCGAGCTGCACGGCGTGGACGCCGCTGTGATGTTCGCGGACATCATGCTCCCCGTCATCGGGATGGGCGTCGACGTTCAGCTCGTGGAGAACGTGGGGCCCGTGATCGAGCATCCGGTCGAGTCGCTGGAAGACGTCCGAAAGCTCCAGGTTCCCGAGCCGGAGGAATCGGTGCCGTTCATCCTCGAGGCGGTCGGTCTCGTCCGGCGCGAGCTCCAGCCTGACAAGGCGCTCCTCGGCTTCTGCGGCGGCCCGTTCACGGTGGCGGGCTACCTGATCGAAGGGAAGCCCACACGGGACTTCGTGAAGACGAAGCGCTGCATGTTCGGCTCGCCCGAAGTCTGGCACGAGCTCATGGATCGGTTGAGCGAGACGTTTCTCCGTTATGTCCGGGCCAAGGTCGAGGCGGGCGCCGACGCGATCCAGCTCTTCGACAGCTGGGTCGGTGCGCTCACCCTCGCGGACTACGAGGAGTTCGTCGCGCCGTACTCGGAACGGATCCTCGGCGGCCTCTCGGTTCCCACGATTCACTTCGGAACCGGCACTTCGCATCTCCTGGAGTCGATGGCTGCCGCCGGAGGCGACGTGATCGGCCTGGACTGGCGCACGCCGCTCGCCGAGGGCTGGGAGCGGGTCGGCCACGACCGCGGTGTCCAGGGGAACCTCGATCCTGCGCTGCTGCTCGGGCCGTGGGAGAGGGTCGAGGCCTCGACGGACGCGATCCTCCAGGCTGCCGGCGGGCGGCCCGGCCACATCTTCAACCTCGGGCACGGAGTGCTGCCGGACACCGATCCGGCGTCCCTGCGGCGGCTTCGCGCGCTCGTGCACGAGCGCACAGCGGCCGTTGCGGGAGCCAAGTAACAGAGTGTTACAAGGAGCGATCAGCTGGTGGAAACGAGGTAACCACGCGGCAGGAGAACGCGATTCGAGTCCAAGTAACAGTCTGTTACTAGGCCCTTGAGCGACGCCGTCGTCCTCATGGCGTACGGGTCGCCCGAGCGGCCAGAGGACATCCGTCCGTACCTCGAGGACATTCGCGAGGGCAAGCCGGTGTCCGACTCGGCGGTCGAGGAGCTGACCGAGCGCTATCGCCGGATCGGCGGGCGCTCTCCGCTCGACGAGGTCACCGAGCGCCAGCGCGCGGCGCTCGAGGGCGAGCTGGGGATTCCCGTCCACCTCGGGATGAAGCACTGGGCGCCGCGCATCGCCGACGCTGCCGAACGGGCGCTCGCGGCAGGCGCGACGCGCGTCCTCGGCCTGGTGCTAGCGCCGCACTACTCGAAGCTCTCGATCGCGGGGTACCGCGAGCGGCTCGAGGCGGGGCTCGGAGGCCGCGCAGGGCTCGAGTTCGTCGAGAGCTGGCACGACCACGGGCCGTTCCTGGACGTGCTCGCGGACCGGGTGCGTGGCACCGACGCGCATGTCGTCTTCACCGCGCATTCGCTGCCCGAACGGATCCTCGCGATGGGCGACCCGTACGAGGACCAGTTGCTCGAGACCTCCCGCCTCGTCGCCGAGCGGGCGGGCCTCGATCGCTGGACGTTCGCTTTCCAGAGCGCCAGCGCAACGGGCGAGCCCTGGCTCGGGCCCGACATCCTGGATCACCTCGACGAGCTGTATGCCAGAGGCACCCGCAAGGTCATGGTCGCGCCCGTCGGGTTCGTCTCCGACCATCTCGAGATCCTGTGGGACCTCGACGTCGAGGCTCGAGAGAAGGCCGCTGAGCTCGGTCTCGAGCTCGACCGGATCGAGTCGCTGAACGACGATCCGGCGTTCGTGCAGGCCCTCGCCTCCCTCGTCCGCGACCGCCTTTCACTAACCTCGATCGCATGACCGACGGATCGATCGTCGCCGAGCACGTCAGCCGCCATTTCCGCGTCTACCCCACCCGGCACGTCACGCTGAAGGAGGCGATCGTGCGCCGGAAGCACCTTCGTCCGGTCGAGGTCTGGGCGGTCCGCGACGTCTCACTCCGGATCGAGCCGGGCGAGTCGGTCGGCTTCATGGGGCGCAACGGCTCCGGCAAGACGACGTTCCTGCGGCTCCTCGCCGGCGTCTACCGGCCGTCGAGCGGGAAGCTCAGGGTCAAGGGCCGGGTCGGCGCCCTGCTCGAGCTGGGGGCCGGCTTCCACCCCGATTTCACCGGCCGGGAGAACATCTACCTCAGCGCCTCGATCTACGGCCTCAAGCGCCAGGAGGTCGACAGGCGCCTGGAAGCGATCATCGATTTCAGCGAGCTAGGGAAGTTCATCGACCTCCCGATTCGCACCTACTCGGCCGGCATGTACATGCGGCTCGCGTTCTCGGTTGCCACGAACGTCGACGCCGACATCCTCCTCCTGGACGAGGTGTTCGCAGTCGGTGACGAAGCGTTCCAGCGGAAGTGCGTCGACCGGATCCTGCAGTACAAGGAGCGGGGTAAGACGCTCGCCTTCGTCTCCCACTCGGGCCCCGCCGTGGAGCGGATGTGCGACCGGGCGGTGCTGCTCCGGCAGGGGGCCATGGAGTACGACGGCGAGCCGAGCGAGGCGATCCGGCGGTACCAGGAGCTTCTCGCCGGGGAGGAGGATCCTGCGGAGCGCGCCGCGGGCCTGAGGGAGTGGGGAACGGGCGAGGCGCGCGTCAAGGACGTCCGGATCGAGGGCTCCGACGGCCAGACGCGCGACATGTTCGTTGCCGGCGAGCCATTCGTCGTGCGCCTACGGGTCGAGCCCCGCGCGAAGATCGAGCCGCCGCGGCTCCTGATCGAGCTGCGTGATGCTTCCGGCAGCCTGCTCAGTCGCGCCGAGCGCGGCCTCGGTGACCTCGGGTGGGACGGCAGCGAGGCGAGCGTGCGCTTCGAGGTCGAGAGCCTGCCGCTCGTGGAGGGACGCTTTCAGCTCAACGTCGCGCTCACCGACGCCGCTCATTCGCTCCGGTACCACAGCGTCGAGAAGGCGGCGGAGTTCACGGTGGATCCGCAGGGCGAGTCCCGTGGATTCTTCGTCTTCGAAGGAGACTGGGCACTCGAGCGGGAAGGCAAGGTCGTGGAGGCCGAGGCATGAGCGCCCGAAGCTGCCCGGACTGGCCGGACCTGCTGGAGCGCGCTCCTGACCTCCTCTTCAAGCACTACACGGTCGCGGAGGCCCAGTTGCCCGCCGACGCCCTCGTGAACCTCCAGGGCGTGACCCTCGACTCGGTGGCGATCTGCTGCGACCTCGACAAGAACGTGTTCAACGCGGATCACACCGACCCGCAGGTCGGCGAGGCGCTTCGGGCGAGCCACTGGTACGACCTGCGCGAGTGGATCGCCAACGGGCCTCGCCTAGCGCCCTAGAACTCGATTCACAATGACGCTTCGTCGGCGGGGTGCGATGGGTGGTGGGAGCGCAAGGACGCAGGGAGCCTCGATAGCAGCGCTATCGGGGCGACGGAGGACGCGGCGATCGCGCCGCACAGCGTGCCCCGACGGCTCAAGGCTTCGTTTTGAATCGAGTTCTCAAGTTCTTAGCAACCCGGGTTTCCGCGAGGAGAGAATCCGGTCGAGTGGCCTCGCGTTGACGATGTCGGCGGCCGTCGCCCAGCCACGGCGGGCCGTGCCCAGCGCGAGCACGATGTTCTTGAGACCGCGGATCGAGTGGGTGTCCGTCGAGGCGACGATCGGGATTCCGGACTCGATCGCTCGACGCACGTGCTCGCCCTTCAGATCGATGCGGTCGGCCAGGCCGTTCGTCTCCAGCGCGGTGCCCGTCTCGAGCGCGACCTGAAAGGCGACGTCGAGGTCGAGAGCGTTCGGCGGGCGGCGGTCGATGATGCGCCCGGTGGGGTGGCTGATCGCCGAGACGTAGGGGCTGTACATCGCCTCCGTCGTGCGCTTCGTGAGGTCGTCGCGACTGCCGCGCTGGCCGGCGTGGACGCTGGCCATGACCCAGTCGAGCTCGGCGAGCACGTCGTCCGGGAGGTCGAGCGAGCCGTCGGTGCGGATGTCGCACTCCGTGCCGCGCAGGATCCGGAACGGCGCCAGCAGCTCGTTCACGGCGGCGATCTCCTCCCCCTGGCGGCGCACGTCGTCAGCGTCCAGGCCCGGTACGACCGAGACGGCCTTCGTGTGATCGCAGATCGCGAGGTACTCGTACCCGAGCTCGATCGCCGCCCGGCCCATCTCCTCGACGGAAGCCCGGCCGTCCGACCAGGTCGTGTGGCAGTGGAGGTCGCCGCGGATGCTTTCCAGCTCGACGAGCGCGGGCGGCTCGCCGCTGAACGGCTCCTCTCGGAGCTCGGGCGGGCACCACGGGACGCCGAGCCGCCTGTAGACCTCCGGCTCGGTCTTGCCGTCCGGGAGCGGACCGAGCGCCTCGACGTACTCGGGCGTGCCCGTGGCACGGATGAGCTCGGCACCCGCCTCGTCCGGCGGCGGGGCCCGGAGCTCGACGGCGACTCCCTCGACGGTGACGCCGACGGCGCGCCGGTCCCCCCATTCGACGAGAGCGACGATCTGGGGGAGTCCCTCGAACCGGCGGATGGCCTCCGCCGGGTCTTCGGAGGGCAGGACGACGGCGAGCTGCTCGCACCGGTCGCGCATCCGCCTCGGGTCGCCGGCCCAGAGCGCCCCTTCGAGGTCGCGGGCAATTCCTGCGACCAGCTCGAGGGCCCGGTTGAGCAGCAGCGCCCGGCTCGGCAGGCTCGGCTCCTGGGCGAGCTTCGCGCGCAGCTTCGCCTCGTTCTTCGGCCCGATCCCGGGCACCTCGCGAAGTCGTCCCGCGGCGGCGGCCTCCCGGAGCTCCTCGAGCGTGCGAACGCCGAGCGTCTCGCCGATCTGGACGGCTCGCTTGGCGCTCAGGCCGAGCATCCGGCCGACGCCGACGAGGTCGGGCGAGATGCGGTCTTCGAGCTCACGGAGCTCGTGCAGCTCGCCGGTCTCGACGAGCTCGCGGATCCGCAGCTCGATCGCCGGGCCGATTCCGCGGAGGTCCCTGATCCGGCCCCGGTGCACGAGATCGGCGACCCTCGCGGGCGAGCCACGCACGACGTCCGCCGCCCGTCGGTAGGCACGCACGCTGTAGGTGTTCGCCCCGGCCAGCTCGAGGAGGGTGGAGAACGCCTCGAGCTTTGCGGCGATCTCGGTGTTGGCCGGGTCGCGAGCGGAATCCACGGGGGTAGTCTCCCCGCGGTGGCCACTGTCGTCGTCCCGTTTCGCTCCAGGGCTGCAAAGCAGCGCCTGGAGCTCCCCGAAGACGCTCGATCCGGGCTTGCCCATTCGATGCTGGCGGACGTCCTCCGGGCCGCGACCGCCGTCGGCCGAACGCTCCTCGTCACCGAGAGGGGGGCCGACCGGGCGCGGACGCTCGCCGGCGAGCTGCAGGTCGAGGTCGTGGACGACCCGGGCCGTGGCCAGGGCGAGGCGGTCGCCGCCGCCCTCGCGCTCGTCCACGAGTGGCCCGCGCTGGTCGTGAACGCCGATCTGCCCGCGGTGGAGCCCCGGGACCTGCTTGCCCTCCTCGGGGCCATGCCGGCCGAAGGGCTCGCGCTCGCCGCTGCTCCCGACGGCACCACGAACGCGCTGGCTCTCGCAGGGCCGGGGCTCTTCGCTCCGCTCTACGGGCCCGGGAGCGCGCAACGGTTCCGCGACCACGCGGCGTCCCGTGGCGTTGCCGCCGTCGATCTCGTCGTTCCGGCCCTGGCCGCCGACGTCGACACCGTCTCGGAGCTCGAGCAACTCGTCTCGTGAACGTCGCCGTCCTGACCGGCGGCGTGGGGGGCGCCCGGTTCGTTCGGGGGCTCGTCGATGCAACCGACCCGGCCGGAATCACGGCGATTGGCAACGTCGGCGACGATCTGGAGGTTCTCGGCCTCTACGTCTCGCCCGACCTCGACAGCGTCCTCTATGCCTTGGCCGACCTGAACGACGAGGAGAGGGGGTGGGGCAGAGCCGGCGAGACGTGGAACGCGCTCGAGACGGTGGACGACCTCGACGGAGAGGCGTGGTTTCGTTTGGGAGACCGCGACCTCGGGCTCCACCTCGTGCGGACGCAGGCGCTTCAGGCAGGGACGTCTCTCTCGGACGTCACTGCCAGGCTGGCCCGGTCGCTCGGCGTCGAGGCGAGCATCCTGCCGGCGACCGACGATCGCCTGCGGACGTGGATCCGTACCGAGGACGGCGAGCTGACCTTTCAGGACTGGTTCGTGCGCCGCGGCCACCGCGAAGAGGTCGCCGGTGTGCGCTTCGAAGGCGCGGAGGCCGCGAGGCCCGCACCCGGCGTGCTCCAGGCGCTGGAGGAGGCCGATGTCATCCTGTTCGCGCCCAGCAACCCCTTCGTCAGCATCGGGCCGATCCTCGCCGTTGCGGAGATCCGCGAGGCCCTGGAGGCCCGCACTGTCCCCGCCGTCGCCGTCAGCCCGCTGATCGGCGGCCGGGCCATCAGGGGCCCGGCCGACCGGATGCTCGCCAGGCTCGGGGGCGGCACCGCCCCGGCGCAAGTTGCAGACTGTTACAAGGGCCTGATCGACGTGCTGGTTTTCGACGAGGAGGATGTGGACGGCGCTGCCGGGGTCGAAGCACTCGGCGTGCGCCCTGTCGTCACGAAGACACTGATGGTCGATGCGGCAGCTCGCCGCCGGCTGGCGGAAACGGCGCTGTCCGCAGCGTCCGAGACCCGAGTGCCCGCCGCGGCCACGTCCGGTGCCAGACACTCGTCACGTCCATGAGGGTCGCGATCATTGGAGGCACCGGCTCTTTCGGCCGAGCACTCGCGGAGCGGATTGCGGCCCTCGGCGAAGACGTCGTCATCGGCTCGCGAGACGCGTCCCGCGCGGAGGAGATCGCCGCGGTTCTCGGCGTCGACGGCGCGACGAACGAGCAGGCGGTCGAGGGAGCCGACCTCGTCATCCTCGCCGTCCGCTCGAACGCCGCCCTCGACACCGCCCGCGAGCTGGCCTCGGCGATCGGCTCCAAACCGCTGCTCTCGGTCGCCAGCAGCCTCGAGTTCAGCGACAAGGGCGTCCTGCCGGGACAGCACGGCCACTCGCTCGCGGAGCACATCGCCGAGATCGTGGAAGCTCCGGTCGCCGCAGGGCTACAGACTCTTGCAGCCGTCCAGCTGACCGGAACCGACCTGCCGGACGAGGATGTCCTCGTCTGCGGCGACGACCCGGCCGCCAAGGAGCCGTCGCTCGAGCTTGCGGGCCGCCTGGTCGCCGGCCGCGCCATCGACGCAGGCCCGCTCGAGAACGCCCGCGCGCTCGAGGGGATGACGGCCGTGATCCTGAACGTGAATCGCCGCTACAAGATTTATGCGGGCATTCGCCTCACCGGCTTCCCGTGATCGGCCTGGCCGTCCTCCCGCTCGAGGGAATGCCGGAGATCGAGCAGGACGACGACCTCGCCGGGCTCCTCCATGAGGCGGCGGAGCGGGCCGGCGGGCTGGGGGCGGGCGACGTCGTCGTCGTCGCGCAGAAGGTGGTCTCGAAAGCAGAGGGCCGCATCGTCCATCTGAAGGACGTCGAGGCCGGCGACTTCGCGCGCGCGAACGCCGCCGGCCAGGACCCCAGGCACCTTCAGGTCATCCTCGACGAGTCCACCCGAATCGTCCGGATGCGACCGCCCTTCGTCATTGCGGAGACGGCCCACGGCTTCGTCTGTGGCTCCGCCGGCGTCGACGCTTCGAACACACCCGGAGACGGCACTCTCGTCCTGCTGCCCGTCGACCCCGACGCCTCGGCCCAGGCGCTGCGCAGGCGTCTGAGCGAGCTCGCCGGTGTCGACCTGGCCGTCATCGTCAGCGACTCGTTCGGACGGCCCTGGCGTCATGGGACGACCGACGTCGCAATCGGCGTCGCCGGTTTCTCGCCGGTCCGCGACCTCCGCGGGGTGCGCGACCGCACCGGCTACGAGCTGCGCTCGACGCGGATCGCCGTCGCCGACGAGATCGCCTGCGCCGCGGAGCTCGTCATGGGCAAGACCGAGGGGATCCCCGCCGCCATCGTCCGCGGCCTCCGCCTCGGGGGCGAGGGCACGGCGCGGGAGCTCGTGATGCCGCCGGAGCGAGACCTGTTCCGATGAGCGGCCTCGTCTGCCCATGACTCTCCGACGCCGCCTCGGGTTCTTCGTCGCCTCCGTGCCGGAGCGCGTGGTGCGCGCTGCGGCCGCCGTGGCAGGCGGGACCGTGCACGAGACGGCTGAGCTCTTCCTGCCCCGGATCGCCCGCCGCTCCCGGCTCTACGAGGCGAGCGCGAAGAATCTGCTCCGGATCCTCGTCGAGGGCGTCGGCGACGTCGACCGGCCGGCGCCGGCGGCTGACGCGGCCCTGCCGACCAGGGAGCTCGCCATCCGCAAGGGCGCGGGCAACGTCGTGGAGCTCGGCTCGATCGCCGCCTTCGGCTTCTCGCCGCTCTGGCTCCTGGCGGCCGTCTCCGACCTTACCCGCGGCTCGCGCGTCTACCTGGAGGTGTTGACCGAGGAGCTGAAGGCAGCGGGCGTCGTCGCCGACGACACGGACATCTCCTCGGTGGACGAGCTCCTCGGCGTCCTCGAGGGCACCTCGGGCAGGACGGCCCGCCTGATCGACATCCCGCCGATGGAGCTCGCCGAGCTGCGGGTCTCGATCGAGGAGCTTCGCGATGAGGCGACCGACCTTCCATCGCAGGAACAGCTCGCCGGCCTGTACGCCTCGCTCCGCCGGACGGCCGCCGCCGAGGACCGTTCCCTGCTCGAGGTCTCGAGCGGTGTCGGGCTCGCGTTCCTGACCTCGGCCCGCACGGTGTCGAGCAGACACGTTGCCGCTCCATACCGCGAGGACTGGGAGCCCGTGCGGGAGGAGGGGTTCGGCGCATACGCTCGGCGGGTATCGCGGCCGTATGCGCAGGCGGCGACGAGCCACTTCCAACCCGACCGCACGACCTACACCGAACGAGCCTTGAGCCGGATCCCCACTGACGAAGCCGACGCCAAGTCGTTCGTCTTCTGCGACGAGTTCGAGGCGGGCTTCGGCTGGAAGGCGAAGGAGAAGCTCAGGCGTACCTCCCACGCGCTGCTGTCCCGCGGCGAGATCTGGATCTTCGACCCGGTCCTGTGGGAGCCCGCGCTCGAGAGAGCACGGGAGCTCGGAGAGCCGGCCGGTGTGGTGCAGCTCCTCGACCGCCACAAGCGCGACGCGGCCGAGGTCGCCGCCGCGCTCGGCGTCCCGCATTACACGGCGCCCGATGAGCTCCCAACCTCCCCTGTCGAGGTAGTGCCGCTCGTCGACTCCCGTTTCTGGAAGGAGGTCGCGGCCTGGCTGCCGGAGATTCAGGCGCTCGTCGTCGCAGACGCGCTCGGCACCGTCGGGTATTTCCGCGCAAAGGGTGAACCGATCGGCGTCCATCCGCTCCTGCGCCTTCGTCCTCCGAAGGCGCTCGGGCGCCTCGAGCCGAGGCACATCCTCTGCGGCCACGGCGCAGGAGTCCACGGCGAGGAGGCGCCCGCGGCGCTGCGCGAGGCGCTCGGAACCGCCCGCAGGCGCCTCCCGCGGGCATTGCTCAGCACCTTCCGCTAGGAGCTCGGCGGTCCTGGATGGCGCGGAAGGCCGTCGTCGGAGATCTCGTCCCACGGCGCCCGCGAGGCGACGAACGAGTGGTACTGCGGCCGGATGCCGGGATCGCCGTCCAGCGATCCGAGTCGAATGGAGATCTCGTCGCCTTCGGGCCAGAAGGCTCCGAAGAGACTCGAACCGCACACCGAGCAAAACGCCTTGACCGCCGTCCCGCCCTCGGGTCTGTAGACACGTACCAGCTCCTCGCCCTCGAGGAGTCGGAAACCTTCGCGGCGGACGCGGCCCTGCGTGAGGCCGAACGTCCCTGAATGCTTACGGCAGAGCGAGCAGTGGCAGTGGTTGGCCCGCATGAACGGCTGCGTGATCTCGAAACGCACACCGCCGCAGAGACAGCTGCCGCGAAGCGGCTCGGTCATGCGGTGAGTCTAGGCGGCGACTCTCACTCGCCGGGAGACCACATTCAGGAAGGCATCCAGGATCTCCGGGTCGAACGCGCGTCCGCGCTCGAGCCGCATCTCCCGCGTCGCCTCGGTGACGGTGAGCGGGCGCGGGCGGTAGGGCCGGCGACTCGTCAGGGAGGATCCTCTGCGGGATGGCAGCCTTGCCGATGTCGTGTAGAAGGCTCGCCGCCTCGATCTTCGTGCACTGCTCCGGCCCGAGGCCGAGGCTGTGCGCCAGGTGCCCGCACAATGCGCTCGTCCGCTCGCCGTGCTGATTGTTTTCGGCCATGGGTGAAAGAGGATGCCCCGCGCCCGTGCTTGTGGACACTGTGGAAACCTTGGCGATCGTTTACAAATGCGGGCTGGAAACGGCAATTGCGCCCGCCGGCCGCTCGCGGAGGTACCGTGTGAGGAGAAGGGAGCCTCATGGGTGCAAAGAAGCGGCAGACGATGGGAAAGATCATGCGCGAGCGCGAGCGCGCCGAGAAGCGTGCGCTCAAGAAGGAGAAGAAGGACGGCAAGAAGGCCGAAGAGGTCGCCAGGCGCGAGGCGGAGGCGCTGGGAATCCCGTATGTCGGCGCTGCGGAGGTCGACGAGGGTGAGAATTGGAACGACCCCGGCATCGCTGTTGCCGGGAACGGCGAGCCTGCAGCGGCTCCCGCCGAGCTCGAGACTCCCGCCGACGCTCCTCGCTAGCGCGCCGACACGATTGCGATCACGGCGAGCGCCGCGCAGACGGCGATGACGCCGTAGATGCCGACGAAGATCGCAGCGATCACGAACATCGGGACTGAGAGTCCCATGGCGCCGAGCACCATCTCCTTCTGGTGATCGCGCTTCTGCTTAAGCGCCCGCTCGCTCTCGCCGTCGCGCTTCCTCAGGCGCCTTTCGATCCGCTCGACGAAGGCGTCCACCAGCGCCGGCTCCATGTCGGCCCCGAGCTCCTTGCGAGCCGCGATCGTGGCCTCGAGCTCGTCCTTCGGAACGACGCGTTCGCTCATGCACCGATTGTGCGGCACCGGGTTTGCCGAGGCAAGGGCGTCCGCGAGCGCCGCCAGGTGGTTCGCCGCCGCCTGACCAAGCGCTAGAGCCGTATCGTCCCCCCGTGACCGCTCGGCGGGAACTCGTTCGCTTCGTGGACAGCTACGCGAGCTTGCTCCTGTTGCTGCTCGCCAACTTCTTCCTGCTCGAGCTCGTGGACGACCAGCGGTGGGGTGCTCTCGGCAGCACACTGCTGGCCGCCGCCGCTCTCTTCGTGGCGATCAGCGACCCCGACGCCGGCCACAGGATCAAGCGACGACACGCGATCCAGATCGCCGCGTGCGTGTCGCTGGCGCCCATCGTGCTCTTCGTCAACTCGGACGAGCTAGTCGCCCTGATCTACCTCTTGCCCGCCGTCCTTCTCGTCACGGCGACCCTGCCCGTGACCATCATGCGCGTACTGCGCCACCGCCGCGTGACGTCCGAGACGATCCTGGGCGCGCTGTGTGCCTATGTGCTCCTCGGCCTCCTGTTCGCGTTCGTGTTCCTGGCGATCGAGGAGCTCGGCGGCCCGTTCTTTGCGCAACCGGGCGAGCATCCGCAGTCGGAGTTCCTGTTCTTCAGCTTCATCACGCTGACGACGCTCGGGCTGAGCGCGGCCACGCCGTCGATCGGGCTCCCACAGGCACTGACCGCGATCGAGGCCCTCGTCGGCTCGGTGTTCCTCGTCACCCTGGTCGCCCGCCTCGTCACGCTGTGGGGGCGCCAGGCCGAGGCTGGCGCGGAGTAGCTGTCGCTAGCTGGCGGCGAGGAAGCGCTCGTAGCGAGTCGTGAGCCGCTCGGGGTCGGGACGGAGCGTCGAGCTTCGCGGCAGCTCGATCGTCACACCGTGAGAACCCTTAAGAGCGTCGAGCATCGGCCCATCCTTCTCGTCGACCAGGCGCGGAGCAAGATGCACCTTGTAGTCCGGGGACACGCCGACGATGTCCTGGTCATACGCGCGATGGTGGATGCTGCAGAGGCTGAGCCCGTTCGGAATCTCCGCCAGCCCTTTCGGATCCACGTCCTGAATGATGTGGGCTGCGTCCAGGAGTCGGAGCTCGCGCAGTCGGCAGATCGTGCACCGATCGCGGTACGCCTGGAGGACGAGCGCGCGGAAGCGTCCCTGGTGTTGCCGAACGCGCATCTCGCGCACGGCGTAGCTCCGCTCGACGCTGATCTCGATCGGCACGGGCTCGGGATCCTCGAGCGTTCCGGTCATACGGCCGGGGGTGACGAGCACGTGCCTGCCCGCCGGGTCATCCGCGCCGATGTAGCACGGGTACTCCACCCGGTGCCAGCCGGGTCGCGTCGACCTGAAGTACGCGACCGGAACCTGGAGCGCGTACGCCTGCCGGAGCGCGCGGTTGTCGGGCTGGTTGACAGGGCCGTCGCGATACGCGTAGAGGAACCCCTCGTCGGTCTCGACATCGTCATAAGGCCCGCCTTTGAACGAGGTCTGGATCGAGAGCGCCGCAGGCCCCCGCTGGATCGCGGAGCGGTAGATCCCCTTCTGCCGGTTCAGGAACGGGGCGCGCTGGCCGTGGAAGACGAAGCCGTCACTCAGTGCACCGACGAACGGCAAGTCGTTCCCGTAGCGGGCGCGGAGGGCGTCGAGCGCGAGGAAGCAGCGCACGCGCACCTCCTCGTCGCGCTCGACGGCCATCCGGCTTCCTTCAGCTAATCGTCGTCGTCGTCGTCGTCGTGGTGCCCGCCCTTGTCCGAGTAGGCGAAGAGTAGGAACTGCGTGAACTGGGACGCCGAGAAGTTGTTGTCGCTGACGAGGAGTAGCGTGCGCTTGCCGCCGCGCAGGCGCGGGCCGAACGTCATCCCCTCGACGTTGTCGAGCGGAAGCCCGAGCGCATCGAGGTTCAGCAGCAGCGTCTTCGACGTCGCGCCATGGCTCCGAAGTTCGGTCAGGTAGAGCTTGATCTTGTTCCCGGTGCCGGGCGCTCCGACGGAGAACGAGCGCTCCATCGTCAGCAGGCGGTTCTTGCCGAGCGGGAGGACGTCGACGAGCCCGCTGACGCCGAAGCCGGTGAACGGCTCGGCGATCGGGTCGGTCAGGTACGTCCACTGCTGCTCGAGCGCGTTGCGCTTGAGGTCGTAGCGGAGCAGGCGCGCGGGACTGCCGGCCGCGAGGGTCGCGGGCGGACCGTCCTGGACGAGCGCGGCCTCTGTCCCGGTGAAGAGGTGCTTGCCCTCGGTGGCTGCGCTCTCGAAGCCGAGGTTCTGGCGGACGCCGCGGGTTCCGGCTGCGTTCGGGACGAAGTCCTCGGTAACCGGGACGTCGCGGACGTACGAGCCGTCGAGGTTGTAGACGCGGATCCACGGCGCGATCTGACGATTCGCAAAGCCTTCCGAGGTCACGACCGCGTTCCGGTTGTGCTTCGTGAGCGCGAAGCCCTCGGGGTCGAGGCTCGCGGCCGGGTACGGCGTGCCGTCGGGCTGTTTGAGGGTCGTCACGGACTGGAAGGTGATGTCGCCGGCGCTGAGCTGCCCGTCGGCGATGGCCGCGTTGAGCCTGTAGAAGCGCGCGTTCGCCTGATCGTCGGAGAGCGAGTAGAAGGTCGTGTCGCCGGCATACGCGATTCCGGAAAGACCACCGACCTGCGTGCCCTGGAAGGTCGTGCCGGTCGGGACGATCACCTGGCCGCGGAACTCGAGGCTCAGTCGATGCTTGGGACCCTTCTTTGCGGTCGCAGCGGGCGCGAGAGCGGTGGCCGCGAGGAGCGCAGCGAGCGCGATCGCGG
>JACDAN010000171.1 GCA_013695385.1 Actinomycetota bacterium
GCCCGGCTACGCCGCAGCCTGACGCCTCGCGCCACCAGCGACGCCCCAGGAGCGCGCTGTGAGCCAGGTGCGGATCGGCTGCTCGGGGTGGAACTACGCAGCCTGGCGCGAGCGGATCTACCCCAAAGGGCTTCCGCCCAAAAAGTGGCTCGCCTACTACGCGGGCCTTTTCGACACCGTCGAGATCAACAACACCTTTTATCGCCTACCCACCATCTCGGCGGTACGCGGTTGGGTGGAAGGGAGTCCTCCCGGATTCCTCTTCGCCGTGAAGATGAGCCGCTACGTCACGCACATCAAGCGGCTCACCAACGTCGAGACCGGAATCCCGCTCTTCTACGGGCGCATCGCGCCTCTGGCCGGCTCGCCGAAGCTGGGTCCCGTGCTCTGGCAGTTCCCGCCGACCTTCAAGCGCAACGATGAGCGGCTGGGGTCGGCGTTGGCCGCGCTCCCTCCGGGCCGGCACTGTGTCGAGTTCCGCGAGCCGAGCTGGTATGTCGACGACGTCTACGAGCTGCTGCGGCGGCACGGCGTCGCGCTCGTGATCCCGGACAGTCCGAAGTACCCGTTTCGCGCGCTCGAGTTGACGGCAGACTGGACGTTCGTCCGCTTCCACTACGGATCGCGCGGCCGGAACGGCAACTACTCCGATCGAGAGATCCGGGAATGGGCCGAGCGCATCGGCGGCTGGCGCGACTCGGGTATCGACGTCTTCGCCTACTACAACAACGACTGGGAGGGCTACGCGGTGCACAACGGGCTGCGGCTCCGGGACCTCGTTGGCGGCTGAACCGCTGGTACGGTCCTCTCGGGATGCAGCCAACGCCCGAGCAGATCACCGAGGCGCTCTCGCGGGTCTTCGACCCCGAGTTGAAGAAGCCCGTCACCGAGCTCGGGATGGTGCGCGGCGTGGACGTCGAGGGCAGTCACGTCGGCGTCACGATCGCCCTGACCGTCCCCGGCTGTCCGCTTCGGCATAGCTTCGAGGAGCAGGTGCAGCGCGAGCTTCTGCCCCTGCCGGGGATCGAGACAGTCTCCCTCTCGTTCGACGTCATGTCACCGGAGGAGAAGGCGGCGCTAACGGCGCGCCTCCGCGGCGGCATCACCCAGCGCACGAAGGGCATCTCGCTCGATCGCTCGACCCGGGTCATCGCAGTAGCGAGCGGCAAGGGGGGCGTAGGCAAGTCGACCCTCACCGCGAACCTCGCTGCGGCCTTCGACCGGCTGGGTGATCGGACCGGCGTTCTCGACGCCGACGTCTACGGCCACTCGATTCCCCACATGCTCGGTGTCCACCAGCGCCCGGTCGTGGTCGACCGGATGATCGTCCCGCCCGTCAGAGGTGATCTGAAGTTGATGTCGATCGGATTCTTCCTCGACGAGAACGAGCCGGTCATGTGGCGCGGACCGATGCTCCACCGGGCACTCGAACAGTTCCTTTCAGACGTCCATTGGGGGGAGCTCGACACCCTGCTCGTGGACATGCCGCCCGGTACGGGGGATGTCGCGATCTCACTCGGGCAACTGCTGCCGCGTGCCGAGGTCGTGGTCGTGACGACGCCGCAGCCGGCCGCTCAACAGGTCGCGGTGCGCGCAGCGCACATGGCGCAGAAAACGAACATGCGCCTGATCGGCGCCGTCGAGAACATGTCGTATGTGGTCGGGAGCGGTGAGCAGCTCTTCGGCTCCGGCGGCGGTGAGGCGCTCGCCGCCGAACTGAACATCCCTCTGCTCGGCCGGATCCCGCTCGACCCCCGTCTCCGCGAGCACGCCGATCGCGGTGAGCCACTCGTGTGGGCCGAGCCCGACGCGGCTGCCGCCGTCGAGATCATGGCGCTCGCCGAGGCGATCGCCGCCACGCGGCGCGAGGAGGGGCTCGGAATCGTCAAGGCCCTCCCCGTCATGGGCGCGTCGCGGTAGCGGTCCTCTGCTCGAGGCCGAGGCTCACGATCGTCTCCTGGCGCTCGGGTTCGCCGAGCAGGATGCATCAGTTTTGGCCGACCACTTTCTCGACGCCGAGCGCCGCGGAAAACAGGGTCACGGCCTGGCGAGGATCGACTGGCTCGCGGATCAAGAGCTCGATCCGGCGGCTAGACCGGAGCGCCTCGTCGCGGAGGCCGGGTACGAGCGATGGGAGGGGCAAGGCGCACTCGGATATCTGACGCTCGCAGCGATCTGTGAAGCTCAGCTGGCTTCCCCGCCGGCAAACGCCCGCGTCGTCGTCGCGTCTCACTGCTTCCCGACCGGGATGCTCGGGTACTGGACCCGGCGCCTGGCCGACGGAGGTCTAGTCGCCGCGCTGACGGCGACGTCGCCTGCAAGGCTCGGTCACCCGCAGGGCGGCCCCCCGCTCGCCGGCACGAATCCACTCTCGATCGCAGTCCCGAGCTCGGACGGTCGTCCGATCGTCTCTGACGTCTCGATGGGACGGGTGACATACGGCGATGTGCTCGCTGGAGTGGCCCCGCAGGACGAGCTCGTCCCGTTCGGCGGCGAGCATGCCCACAAGGCGTTCGCACTGGCGCTCGGTCTCCAGGCGCTCGTGGGCGCCCTCGCCGGGGATGGATATGGCGCTGTTCTTCTCGTTGGGAGGCCGACGGCGGATCCGGTTCCGGGCCTGCGTACGGCCGCCGCCGGAACCCGGCTGCCCGGCGATTGACCAAGGAGTTCCCTAGGACTGCCTCCTGAGCTCCTGTAGGACCACCGGGTCGATGGCGTCGGCGCCGTCCACTCGCTCCTCGAGGTTCTCGTTTCCGGCCCACCGGGGGAGCGACTCGGCCGGGTTCCCCTCGTAGCCGAGGCGAGTCAGGCGCTCTCGGAGCTCAGCGGCCAGCTCGTCGCCGACCGGCACCCACTCGTTCCTCGGCGTCTGGCCGAAGATCGCCTGATGGAGGCCGTAGATGCGCCGCAGCTCGTCGAGCGGGCGTTCGTGGTCGTCCACCCGGAGGTCGAGCACGACGTCCGAGAGCTTCGCGTAGCCCCCGTCCTTCTCCACGACGAGGAGCGCCGACGACTGCTGGCCACGGCTGTCGCCGCCGGCGGCCTGGCCGGCGTCCAGGCAGTCGAGGAGCCGCTCCGCAAGCGTTTTCTCGGCGGTCTGCTCGAAGGTCTCTGCAATCTCCGTCACCGTCTTCTCCGAGACGAGGATGTTGCCCTGGGCGGCGTAACACGGCCCCGTCCTGCCGCCTGCCCAGTCGTAGCATTCGCCCCCCGTGAAAGATGCTGCGCGTCCCTCCCGGTCGACGACGCCGAGCTGGCGATGCTCGCGCCCCTCGTCGGCCGAGGTGAGCCGTTTCACAACGTCCTCTGCCGAAAGGCCTTCGCGGAGGAGCGCCAGTCCGCCCGGCCCGTACCGCGGATTTGCGTAGGCCTGGGTCGCCACTGCGCCGACATGCGGCTCGGCCCACGGCACGACCGAGCCGACGCCGAGGAACTTCGATTGCGTCGCGACGCCCCACTGGTCGCCCTCTAGGTCGCAGGCCGCGATCGAGTAGGTCGCGACGAGCGGACTAGCGGCCATAGGTCATCCCGATCAGGTCGACGGCGAGCAGGTCGCGGCGATGCGCCGGAACGAGAACGGCGGAGACCTCGGGCCTGCTCAGGGCTCGGTGAATTGCCTCGGGCGAGTCCGCCCGGACAACGATCGGCTGTCCTTCCTGAAATGCCGCACGAAGCACCTCCGCCTCCGGCTCGTTCACCACCAGCGCGCCTTCGAGGTCGAGCTCGCCCTCCACCGAGATCTGCGGCACCTTGCGTCCGGTCGCGCCGAACCAGCGCTCCCTCATCAGACCGTGATGGTTTCGCCGGGCTCCGGGACGAGCAGCTCGACCTTGGTCAGCTGCCGGAGCTCGTCAGGCGTACCGCTCAGGATCGGAAACGTGCCGTAGTGGTAGGGCATGCAGCGCTCTACAGCGAGCAACTCGAGCGCCACAGCCGCCTCGCGCGGGCCCATCGTGAAGTGGTCGCCGATCGGGAGGATCGCCAGGTCGGGCTCGTAGATGCGTCCGATCAGCTGCATGTCCATGAAGACGCTCGTGTCGCCCGCGATGTAGATCCTGGTGCCGTTCTCGCACGTGAGGACGAAGCCGGCCGATTCACCCAGGTACTCGCCGTCGTCGCCGGCCGAGGAGTGCCGGGCGTCCGTCATGGTGAAGCCGATCCCGTCGATCTCCCGGGTTCCGCCCTTGTTGATGCCGGGAATCTCTCCGATGTCGGCGCCGTTGCGGCCGAGCCAGTTCTGAACCTCGACCTGTGCGACCACCGCAGGAGAGAACTGACGGATGAGGTCGAGTGCGCTTCCCGCGTGATCCGAGTGGCCGTGGGTCAAGGCGAGGATGTCGATCCGTTCTGGCTGGTTCTCCTTCTCTGGACACTTGGGGTTCTCGAGGTACGGGTCGACATAGACGCGTTTGCCGCCAGGCGTGTCGATCCGGAGGCTTGCATGGCCCAGCCACGTGATCTGAACCTCGGGCATCCCGAACGGAATCTAACCGACTGACACGGCGATCTTTGCGGGAGGAGCGCCGGGCCATGGGCCGAACTGGGAGGCGTGAGCAGACAGCTCGCCCCTGTCCTCGTTCTCGTCGCAGCAGGCCTCGCCGATGCCGCTGGTCGCCACGAGCTTGCGTCCTACCTCCTCCTCGCGGCGGTTCCGGTGATCGCGGCCGTTGCGCTGGCCTCGTACGGCGATCTTGTGGCGGGGGAAGGGGGGAGCGTCGGCCAGACAGCGCTGTGGACGATCGGCCTCGTGTTCGTGACGACCACCGCGGCCCTGCCGTCGCTCGGGAGCGCAGCGCTCGCGGCGTGCCTGACGCTTGCCGGAGTGCAGGTCGCGCTGGCCGCGTCCGCCGAGCTCAAGAGCTCCAAGTAACAGAGTGTTACTTGCCCAGAGACGCGCTCCGGCAGCGGCAACGGAGTCCTAGTAACAGACTGTTACTTGGCCTAGAACGGGAGCTGTGAGGCGGCCTTCTCGGCCAGGTCGATCAACGGCTCGACGAGGAAGAACGACCCGACGGTGACCGCGGCGCACGCGACGACCGACGCTGAGAGCAGCGCCTCCCGCGGCGGTGATCCGCCGGCCGGCGCGAGCCGAAGCTCGGCCGGCATCCGCATGTACATCGCGCGAATCACCGCGAGGTAGTAGTAGAGCGAGATCGCCGTTGCGATCACACCGGCGATCACCAGCCACCACCAGCCCCGGTCGTAGGCTGCCGCGAAGACGTAGAACTTCCCGACGAAGCCCCCGGTGAGCGGCAGTCCGGCGAACGCGAGCATGAAGATCCACATGGCGACCCCGAGCGTCGGCCGCTCCCAGCCCATGCCGCCGATGTTGTCGAGCGTGACCCTGTCGCCGAGCTCCCGCTCCCGCGCTGCGATGACGGCAAAAGCCCCGAGGGACGCCGCCGAGTACGGGATCAGGTAATAGAGGAGCGCCCGGCCACCGAGCTCGTTGTTCGCCGCGATCGCGATCAGCATGAAGCCGGCGTGTGAGACGGACGAGTACGCGAGCATCCGCTTCAGGTTCCGCTGGACGAGCGCGGCGATGTTTCCCCAGGCGAGAGACACGCACGCGATCACGGCGACCGCGATCGTCCAAAGATCTTCCTCCGCCGGAAAAGCGGTGACGAGGATCCGCATCGTGAGCACCAGGGCGACCGCTTTGGTCGCAGCCGCCATGAACGCAGTCACCGGCGTGGGCGCGCCCTCGTAGACGTCGGGCGTCCACATGTGGAACGGCGCGGCCGAGGCTTTGAAGCCCAGGCCTGCGAGCAGCATCGCGAGACCGGCGAGCACGAGGCCGTCGTCCTGCAGGCTCCCCTGCTCGATCGCCGCCGCGATCTCGCCGAACTCGAGTGCGCCGGTGGCGCCGTAGACGAGCGCGGAGCCGAAGAGGAGGATCGCCGAACCGAAGCTCCCGACGATCAGGTATTTCAGCCCTGCCTCGAGCGAGCCCACCCGGTCGATCTCGATCGCGCAGAGGATGTAGAGGCAGATCGAGAACCACTCGAGGCCGAGGAAGAGCGTCATCAGGTTCTGGGCCTCGACGAGGAAGACCATGCCCCCGCCGGCCGCGGCGAGCAGGGCGTAGTACTCGCCGATGTGGTCTCGCCGGACACGCTGTGCGTACGAGATCCCGACGGCGAGGAACCCGACTCCGGCGAGGACGATCTGGGCCAGCGCGCCGAACCGGTCGCGCCGAATGGCGTCGGCCACCTCGAGCGTGGCGTTCGGGCTCTTCCAGTAAAGGAGCCCCGCGGCCACGCCGGCACCGACGAAACCGAGCGCGCAGACGACGGCCGAGAAGACGCGAGTGGCGCGGTGCGGGACGAGGACGGAGCCGAGCAGCGCGAGTCCGGCAGCCGCGAGCAGCGCCAGCGTCGGCGAGAGGGCGAACCAGTCGACGGCCGGCGTCGTCATGGGAACGAGATGTGGTCGGTGATCCCGGCCGGCCAGACCGAGAGCGCCAGCAGGCAGGCGACGAGCGGGACGACGATGGCGAGCTCGGCCGGCCGGAGGTCGAGCGCCTCGTCGGCCACCGCCGGCCCGACGTCGCGGTGCAGCACCGCCGAGATCAGGCGGAGCGTGTACATCGCAGCGAGGACGATCGCGAAGGCGCCGACGGCCGCCCACGCCCAGCCGGCGCTGAAGACCCCAGCGAGAATCAGGAACTCACCGGCGAACGCGCTCGAGCCCGGGACGGCGAGCGCGATGACGCCTACGGTCATGAGAACTGTTGCGAGAGCGGGTCGGCCGCGAGCCATGCCGCCGAGCCGATCGAGGTCGCCGGTCGCCGTGCGCCGCTCGATCGCTCCGGCAAGGAGGAACAGGGCTGCGGAGAGGAGCCCGTGGTTGACCATGTGCAGCACGCTGCCGTTCAGCCCGAGGTCGTTGAGCGCGAAGAGCCCGATCGTGATCAGGCTCATCTGCGCGAGGCTCGAGTAGGCGATCACGCCGCGAACGTCAGGCGCGCGGAAGGCGAGGAACGAGCCGTACACGAGCCCGGTGGCGGCAAGACCGAGGAGCAGCGGCTGGAGGTCGCGCGCCGGCTCCGGGAACTTTGCAATCGCGATTGCCAGGAATCCGTAGCCCGCCGCCTTCGAGACGACGCCCGAGAGCACAGCCGCGACCTCGGGCGACGACTCTCGGTAGGCGTCCGGCAGCCAGCCGTGCAGAGGAAAGAGCGGCGCCTTGACGGCGAATGCGGCGGCGAAGCCGAGGAACGCCCACTCGTTCGTGCTCGTCCCGCCCTCGACGAGGTCGAACGTCCCCTCCGAGAGGCCGTAGACGATGATTGCCGCCAGCATCAGCAGCGAGCCCGCCATCGTGTAGATGACGAACTTGATCGTGGCGCCCATTCGGCCGGGCCCTCCCCAGACGCCGACGAGCACGTACAGCGGGATCAGCATCGCCTCGAAGAAGACGTAGAAGACGAGGAGGTCTTGCGACGAGAAGACGCCGACCACGGCGCCGGTCAGGAACAACATCAGGCCGAAGTAGGCGCGCGGCCGCTCCCGGCCCACCCAGAAGGCGTACGCGATCGCTGCCGCCATCACGACGACGCTCATGCCGACGAGCCAGAGCGAGAACCCATAGAGCCCCACGTGATACGAGACTCCGAGGTCGCCGAACCACTCGCGCTGCTGGTCGAGCTGGAGCCCGCCGTCGAAATTGAAGCGGGTGACGGCGTTGATCCAGACGCCTACCTCGACCAACGCAGCCAGCAGAGCGAACGACGCCGCGGCCCGATTCGACCAGGGGAGCAGCCAGACCGCCAGGCCGGCGACGAGCGGGAGGGCGATGAGAACGGTGGTCAGCCAGTCGTCCATGTCAGCCTCGGACCGCCAGGAAGACGAGTGCGAGCAGCGCGGCGCCGCTGCCGAGCGCGAGCACGTAGGTGCGGAGGAGACCGGTCTGGACATCGGTCGTCCGGCCGGAGAGCAACCGGGCGCCGGCGGTCAGCCCCTTGATCGATCCCGCGATCAGCGGCTGCTCGACGAAGCGATACGCGTACGCCGCGATCCAGGTGGCCGGCCGGTAGAAGGCGAGGTCGTATGCCTC
This sequence comes from Actinomycetota bacterium, assembly GCA_013695385.1. Lineage (GTDB taxonomy): Bacteria > Actinomycetota > Thermoleophilia > Gaiellales > Gaiellaceae > JACDAN01. The sequence goes on from JACDAN010000171.1 coordinate 8,059, forward strand.
GTCCCAGAAGAGCTTGCGCTCGAGCACCCGCTCGCCCTGGGCGAGCCGCGGCACGGCCCTGCGCCGGGCCGAGTACAGCCACCAGGCGAGGGCGATGCCTGCGAGACCGAGAGCTACGGCGAGGACGCTGGTCAGGATGTCCTGAGCGAGGGTCGGCTCGACGTGCGATTCCGCGACCGGCTCGATGAAGTCCGAGAGCGGGTGCCAGACGCCCGCGATCTGGATCCAACCGCCGACGACGGCGAGGAGAGCGAGAGCTCCCACCGTCCACGCCATCCACATTGAGGGCTCGTCGAGCTTCGGCCGGTGCAGGTGCTCGCGAACGAAGGGCGAGGGCTCACCGCCGAAGACGAGGAAGATCATGCGGAACGTGTAGAGCGCGGTCAGAAAGGCGCCGACGAGGCCGGCCGCCCAGAGGATCTGGCCGTAGAGGCCGGCGTCGAGCGCCGCCGCCAGCACGGAGTCCTTCGAGAAGAAGCCCGAGAGCGGCGGGATGCCGGAGAGAGCGAGACCTCCGATCAGCACGGCGGCGAACGTCCTCGGGAGCATGTGCCGGAGGCCGCCCATGCGCCGGATGTCCTGCTCCATCACGAGCGCGTGGATGATGATTCCGGCGGCGAGGAAGAGCAGCGCCTTGAAGAAGGCGTGCGTCATCAGGTGGAACATGCCGTTGCCGTACGAGGTCAGCCCGGCGCCGAGGAACATGTAGCCGATCTGGGACATGGTCGAGTAGGCGATCACCCGCTTGATGTCCGTCTGCACGAGGGCGATCAGCCCGGCCATCAGGAGGGTGACGGCGCCGATGCCGGCCGCGAGATCCTGGATCCCCGCCGCCTCCTCGAAGATCGGGTTCAGCCGGACGAGCATGTAGACGCCCGCCGTCACCATCGTCGCGGCGTGGATGAGCGCGCTGACCGGCGTCGGGCCCTCCATGGCGTCGGGAAGCCAGGTGTGGAACGGCACCTGTGCCGACTTCGCGACTGCGCCGCCGAGCAGCCCGAGCGCAACGAGTGTCATCGCCCAGTCGCCGCCCACCTCGTCGATCCGGCCGAAGACGCCGCCGTACTCGAGCGTCTCCACTTGCTGAACCAGCACGAACAGGGCGAGGGCGATCGTCGCGTCTCCGACGGCATTCATGATGAAGGCCTTCTTCGCGGCGGCGATCGCCGCCGGCCGGTGCTGGTCGTATCCGATCAGGAGGTACGAGCACAGGCCGACGAGGCCCCACCCGGCGAGAAGGATCAGCAGGTCGCCGGCCTGGACGAGCAGCAGCATCGAGAAGACGAAGAGCCCCATGTAGGCGAAGAACCGGCGCTCCTCGTCCGAGCCGTGCATATAGCCGATCGAGTAGGCGACGATCAGTGCGCCGACACCGGAGACGATCAGCATCATCAGGAGCGAGAGCGGGTCGACGAGGATCCGCAGGCCGACCTCGAACTCTCCCGCCGAGAGCCAGGTCCACAGCGTCGAGGCGTGGGAGCGCTCCTCCGGCTCCTCTCTCACGAGCACGAACAGGGCCACCAGGGCCGAGATGAACGAGACGAAGACCGAAAGCGCGGTGAGGTAGCCCGCGCCTTTGCGGGAGATTCGCGTCCCCAGCACGGTGATGAGCACGGCAGCTGCGAGCGGCGAGAGGAGGCAGATCCAGGCGGAGACGATCATGGTCAGCCGCGGAGCGTGGTCAGCTTGTCGACGTCGAGCTCGACGTTGCTCCGGTTCATCGCCACGATCAGGCCGAGCCCGACCACGACCTCGGAGGCAGCGATGGCCATCACGGCGAGCGCGAAGATCTGGCCGTCGTGCTCGCCGAGGTGACGTGCGAAGCCGATCAGGGCCAGGTTCGCCGAGTTGAGCATGATCTCGAGCGAAAGCAGGACGATCAGCGGGCTGCGGCGGAGGAGCACGCCGAGCGCCCCGGTCGTGAAGAGAAACCCCGAGAGCACGATGTACCAGCTGACATCGGGCCCCATCATCGGCGCGACTCCGGCGTCTGGCCACGGCGCGTCTCGCTGCCGAGGATGACTCCGCCGACGGCGGCGACGAGCAGGACGATCGAGGTGATCTCGAAGGCGAGCAGGTGGTCGGTCAGGAAGATGCGGCCGATCTCGTACGGTCCCCCGAAGAGACCGTCCACCTCCGTTCCGTCCGAGAGGCGTCCCCCGGCCTTGAGCCCGATGGCGACGACGATCTCGACCAGGATCGCCCCGGCTGCCACGACCGCGGCGATCGTCTGCCAGCTGGGGCCGCCGGCGAACGGGGCGTCGGTCTCCGTTCCGATGTAGGCGATGACGAAAAGGAACATGACCATGACGGCTCCGGCGTAGACGAGCACCTGCGCGGCAGCAAGGAACTCCGCCGAGAGCAGCAGGAAGAGCACGGCGAGCGAAGCGAGGTTCCCGATCAGCGCGATCGCGGCGAAGAACGGGTTCGAGAAGGAAATGACGGCGATGGCCGAACCGAGGCATCCGAACGCTGCCACGAGCCAGACCGCCCAGACGAGGACGTTGCCCACTACGAGTCCGCCTTGTACGCCGGGATCGGCGTGTCGTAGAGCTGGCGGTCGGCGACGGGCACGCGCTTCATCGGCTCGGCGAGCAGCATGTCCTTCGTGTAGATCAGATCGTCCCGGGAGTACTCGGAGATCTCGTACTCGTTCCCGAGCGTGATCGCGTCGAACGGGCACGCGAGTTCGCAATAGCCGCAGAAGATGCAGCGCGAGAGGTTGATCTCGTAGATCCGCGCGTAGCGCTCACCCGCCGAAACGCGGTTGTCGGCGGTGTTCTCGTCGGCAACGACGCGGATGCAGTCGGCCGGGCACGCGGCGGCGCAGAGCGAGCAGCCGACGCATTTCTCGAGCCCGTTCTCGTGACGCCAGAGCCGGTGCCGGCCGCGAAAGCGAGGGTAGACCGGACGCTTCACCTCGGGATATTCCTGTGTGATCGGGCGCTTGAAGATCTGCTTGAAGGTGACCCCGAAGCCCTTGATGGAAGAGTAGGGC
>JACDAN010000180.1 GCA_013695385.1 Actinomycetota bacterium
GGGACGCACGGTGCGGAAGGCCCGGTCGGCTGTCACTCGCAACCGCTGCCGCGTCGGGACGTTGACCCGACGCAACTCGGCGGCCAAGAAGGGCACCGTCATCGCCCAGCGGCCGACGGCGGGCACCCGGCTTCGCGTCGGCGGTCGCGTGAACCTCGTGCTCAGCGCGGGACGCGCGATTCGGCCGCCCTTCACCGGATAGCGGAGCTCACATCGATCGACAGAGGGGGCGGACCAACCGCCCCCTCTGTCGTTCACTAGGTTTGTCGCACGTGGCGAAGACGCTCCTAGTCGTGAATCCACAGGCGAGCGCGGTGAGTGAGGAGCTCGCCGAGCGGGTGGAGGCCGAGCTCGGCGGCGACGTCGAGACGACGTGGACGGAGCGGCCGGGCCATGCAGCCGAGCTCGTCGAGGGCGCCGATGCGGACGCGGTCGTGATCTTCGGGGGAGACGGCGCCTTCAACGAGGCGCTGAACGGCCTGCGGCCGGGACTTCCGATCGGGCTCGTTCCCGGCGGAGGCTCGAGCGTCCTTCCCCGCGCACTCGGCCTACCGCGAGATCCCCGAGAGGCTGCCGGCCAGATTGGCGAGGCGCTACGCAGGGGGCGAACGCGCCGGATCTCTCTCGGTCGCGTCAACGGACGCCGCTTCGGCTTCGCGGCCGCGCTGGGCTTCCCCGCGGAGGTGGTCCGCCGCGTGGACGACCTCGGTCGCGAACGTCATGGCCGCCGCCCCCCGGATCGCATCTTCCTCACGACGCTGGCCCGCGTCCTTCGAGAGAGGCGCGGCCGGCTTGCGGGTGAGCTCGAGGTGGAGGGCCACGGCCGAGCGGCTTTCGCGCTCGTCGCCAACGGCGACCCCTACACCTATCTCTGGCGAATACCGGTGCGGGCAGCGCCGCGGGCCGCCTTCGACCTCGGCCTCGACCTCGTCGCCCCGCGGGCGTTCGGGCCGGCCCGCATTCCGGCGCTCGCCGCTGCCATCCTCACCGGGCGCACAGCGACGGCGAGAGGCGTGCTCTACCTCCATGACCAGCAAAGGATCGAGATCCTCGCCGACCGGCCGCTGCCGCTCCAGGTCGACGGAGAGGATCTCGGCGACGTCGAGAGAGCCTCGTTCGTCTCGGAGCCCGGGGCGGCCGACATTCTCGTCTAGGAGGGGTGCCTGAGGATCGTGACGCTCGCCAGTGCGATCCATCCGAGGAACGCAACCCGGGCGACCGTCGGCACCATGCCGTCCGGCGAGAAGGCACCCTCGGCCGCGACCGACGCGCCGGCGGGAAGCTGCAGGAGCGCGACCGCGAAGCCGGAATAGCCGGCGATCCGGTCGAGCGCGCCTGTCCACAGGATCGCTGCCGAGCTCGCCAGGACGAGCGCGGCCGTGGGGAAGGCGAGGGCGACGCGCGCCTCGGGAAGATCGAGGGCGACGGCGACGAGCGCGCCTGCCGCCACCACCGATCCCGCGATGACTGCGGTCGCCGAGAGAGCACCCGCTTCGCCTTCCTTCCGTCGGAGAACCGCTCGGAGCACGCCGAGGAAGACGGCGAACGACGTGACGGCCGCGCCTCCGAGCACGAGGCGGCCACCGTCGCCGTCCACGGCGGCGCCCACGGCTGCGAAGACGACCGCAAGCAGACCGCTCCAGGCGAGGCGGCGCTCGAGGCCCTCGGGTAGATTCGACGCTGCGATGGCGCAAGTCTTGCCCGACGAGCGCGAGCTGCGCCGCGTGATCGGTGACGGGGACACAATTGCCGACGGCGAGGTCGAGGGGCTCGGCGAGCAGGAGCTCGTCGACCTGTACCGGTCGATGGTCGTCCTCCGCACCTACGACGAGCGTTCGGTCGTGTATCACCGGCAGGGCCGGATCGGCACCTATGCCATCTTCTGGAACCACGAGGCGATGCAGGCGGGCTCGGTCTACGCGCTCGACAGGGACGACTGGGTCTTTCCGAGCTACCGGGAGTCGGCGATCGGGCTCCTGCGCGGGATGCCGGTTGAGACCGTCCTCTCGTGGTGGCGAGGACACCCCTCGGGCTGGTGGAACCCCCTCGACTACAACGTGGCCTCCATCTGCGTCCCGATCGGAACCCACGTCCCGCACGCTGTTGGTCTCGCGTGGGGGAAGAAGCTGCGCGGCGAGAAGACCGTCGCGGTTGCGTACTTCGGCGACGGCGCGACCTCCGAGGGCGCCTTCCACGAGGGCGCGAACTTCGCCGGGGTGATGAAGGCGCCCGCGATCCTCTTCTGCAACAACAACCAGTGGGCGATCTCGACGCCGGTCTCTGCCCAGACCGCCGCCGAGACCCTCGCCGACAAGGCGGTGGGCTACGGGATGCCCGGCGTCCGCGTTGACGGCGGGGATGTGCTGGCCGTGTACGAGGCGACGCGCGAGGCCGTCGAGCGGGCGCGGGCCGGCGACGGCCCGACGTTCATCGAGGCGCTCTCGTATCGCGCGGCGCCGCACGCGACAGCCGACGACCCGAGCGCCTACATCGACATGGAGCGCGTCGAGGAGGAGCGGCAGAACGAGTGCCTGGGGCGGTACGCGCGCTACCTGTGGCGCATCGGGGTCTTGACCGACGAATTGGAGGAGCAGATTCGCGGCGAGGCGCTGCAGGCGATGAAGGACGGAATAGCCGCTGCCGAGGCCGAGCCGTCGGCCGATCCCGAGCTCGTCTTCCGCCACGCGTATGTCAACCCGCCCCCTTCCCTGAGCGAAGACTTGGCGGAGCTGAAGCGGGTGCTCGGCAATGAGTGAGAAGACGTTGGTGGAGGCGATCAACGAGTGCTTTCACGTCGAGCTCGAGCGGGACGACTCGGTGATGGTCATGGGAGAGGACGTCGGTCGCGCCGGCGGTGTCTTCCGGGCGACGGCGGGGCTGCGCGATCGCTTCGGGCCGGACCGGTGCGTCGACACGCCGCTTGCCGAGGCCGGGATCCTCGGCTCGGCGATCGGTCTCTGCATGGCCGGGTGGCGGCCCGTCTGCGAGATGCAGTACGACGCCTTCAGCTACCCCTGCCTCGACCAGCTGATCACGCACGTCGGGCGCTACCGCTGGCGGACGGGTGGCGCGATGGAGTTCCCGCTGACCATTCGCATGCCGTACGGGGGCGGCGTCCGGGCGCCTGAGCTTCACGACGACTCTCCCGAGACGTACTACGTCCACACACCCGGGGTGAAGGTGGCGATTCCCTCGACGCCGGCCGATGCGAAGGGTCTCCTCGCAGCCGCCATCCGCGAGCCGGACCCCGTCGTGATCCTCGAGCCCAAGCTCCACTACCGGACGATGCGCGGTGAGGTGCCGGACGGCGAGCACGTCACGCCACTGGGAAAGGCGCGGGTCGCACGCGAGGGCTCCGACGTCACGCTCGTCGCCTACGGCTCGATGGTGCCGCTCTCGGAGCAGGCCGCTGACGAGCTGGCCGGGGAGGCGTCCGTCGAGGTGCTCGACCTCCGCTCGCTGAAGCCGCTCGACGAGGACGCGCTGCTGGCGTCGGCGGCAAAGACCGGCCGGGTCGTGATCGTCCAGGAGGCGCCGCGCGTGGCCGGATTCGGCGCCGAGATCGCCGCGATCCTCGCGGAGAAGGCGATCCTCGATCTCCGTAGTCCCGTGCTCCGCGTGACCGGCTACGACGTGCCCTATCCGTACTGGCAGATCGAGGACGCGTACATGCCGTCGGTCGAGCGCGTGACGGACGCAGTGCGCAAGCTGCTCCGCTTCTAGGGAGGGCCTGGGGGGTGGCGCTCCACGAGCTGGCGCTGGAGCATGGCAACCTCCACGGGCACTTCTCTCGCGATCTGGCGCCGGTGCTCACCATCGATCCCGGCGACTCGGTCCGGATCTCCGTTCCCAACCACGCTTGGGATCTCGCACCGGACGAGCACTTCGAGTCGCGGAATCCGGAGATCGACACCGGCCACCCGCTGGCGGGTCCGATCGCCGTTCGCGGCGCCAAAGCGGGCCAGGCGCTCAAGGTGTGCGTGGACGAGGTTCGGGCCGACAGCTGGGGCGTCACCCGCGCCGGCAGAGATCACCTGGTCGAGTGGGAGCTCGACGGCGGGATCGGAAAGGCGCTCGGCCGCCGGGTCGGGCTCGCGCCGTTTCTGGGGGTGCTCGGAATGCCGCCGCCCGAGCCCGGCGTCCATTCGACGATCCCACCGCGACGGTGGGGCGGCAACATCGACTGCAAGGAGCTCGTCGCCGGCACAACGCTCTATCTCCCGATCCCGGTCGACGAGGCGCACTTCTCCGCCGGTGACGGCCATGCCGCCCAGGGCGACGGCGAGGTCTCGGGATCCGCGATCGAGACTCCGGTGGAGGCGCTGCTCACCCTGGACATTCGCGACGACCTAGAGCTCGAGTGGCCGATCGCGCGCATCGACGGTGCATGGCTCACCTTCGGCTTCGATGAGCACCTGGGCTTGGCGGCCCGAATCGCCGTGGACGGGATGGTCGCGTTGATGGGACGCGAGCTCCGAGTCACCGGCGGCGACGCGCTCGTGCTCGCCAGCGTCGGTGTGGATCTCCGCGTGACGCAGGTCGTGAACGGGAACCTGGGCGTGCACGCTGTGCTCCGGGACGACGTGTTCGGATGAGCGAGCGGCTCCGTCACTGATCGTCCCTGCCGACGCCTGGGTCGGCCGACCTCGATAATCCGCGGCCGATGGCCTACGAATTCAAGCTTCCGGATCTCGGCGAGGGCCTGACCGAGGGCGAGATCGCCCGCTGGCTCGTCCAGGAGGGCCAGGAGATCGCCGAGGACGACCCGCTCGTCGAGGTGCAGACGGACAAGACGACCGTCGAGATCCCGTCTCCGGCGGGGGGCAAGGTCGCGCGGATCCTCGTGGACGAGGGCGCCGTGGTTCCGGTCGGAACCGTGCTCGTCGTAATTGGTGAGAATGGCGCGGCCCCGGTTGACGACGTCCAGCCGAGCGCTGAATCACCGTCGCAGCGGCAGGCTGCGCCCGACACGACCAAGGCACGGGCCACACCGCTCGTCCGGAAGATCGCGCAGGAGCTTGGCGTCGATCTCGCCGAGGTCGAGGGATCCGGCCCTCAGGGACGGATCACGGAGGATGACGTTCGCGAGGCCGCTAGGCCCTCCGAGGGTCGCCGCGAGCCGCTTCGCGGCGTCCGGCGGCTGATCGCCGACCACATGGCGCTCGCCCACCGTGAGGTGGCGCCGGTTACCTGGGTCGAGGAATGCGACTTCGGCGAGATCGACCTCAAGCTCCTGGTTCCCACCGCGCTCCGGGTTACGGCGGCTGCGCTGAAGGAGTTCCCGGAGCTGAACGCGCGCCTCGAGGGCGACGAGATCGTCTATCTCGAGCGGTACGACCTCGGCGTCGCAATCCAGACCGACCAGGGCCTAGTGGTGCCGGTGGTGCGCCGCTGCGACTCGCGCTCAGTGGACGAGATCGACGCGGAGCTCCGGCGCCTGGCGGGGGCGGCCCGCAGCGGCGCGCTCAAGCCCGAGGAGCTGCGCGGCTCGACCTTCACGGTTACGAGCGCCGGCAAGCTCGCCGGTCTCTTCCAGACGCCGATCGTGAATCATCCCGAGGTGGCGATCCTCAGCATCGGCCGCATCGCCGCGAGGCCGGTGGTGCGAGACGGTGAGATCGTGGCGAGGCCGGTCGGGTACCTGGCGCTCACCTTCGACCACCGGGTGGTCGACGGTGCCCGGGCGGCGGAGTTCGGGCTCTCCGTCCTCCGCCGCCTCGAGCAGCCGGCTCGCTAGTTCGAGCTAGTCGTCGTCGTCGTGGCCCGTCCCGAAGGGCGGGGGCCCGGTGTACTCACGCTGATCCTGGTCGTTGATCTGACCGCGGATCTCTCCGCCAGGGAACCGGGTGCTGTGGACGTTCGCGTAGGTGTGACCCACCTTCACGGCCGCCTTGAACTCCGCCCAGTTGCCGGCCTCGATCCCGCGGTCCGGGGCCTGCGCGATGATGTCGGCTGGCGTGATTCTGCCGCTCACCGTGCCGGTCGTCGGCGGGCATGTCGGCGCGGTCTGTGCCCCCGGCGGCACGGGCTGAGTCGTCCTGCACAGGAACACGTCGACCGGCCCGTTGACCGAGCGCTGAGCGAAGTGGATGTGCGCCTGGTTGACCGGCGTCTCCACGTCGCGATAGCTCAGCACGTAGTCGGCGGTGTTGTTCTTCTTGTTGAACTTGATGTGGAAGCTGCCGAACCCGGTCGTCGAGACCGAGCTCACCTCCTGGTACCCGTTCAGTCGTGCGCCGTTCGGGCCGTTGCCTCCGCCGTCGTCGGCGATGGCGATGGCTCCGATGCTCAGGATTCCGATTGCTGCAAGAACCGTGAGCAGTGCGACTTTCCTCACTCTTCCCCTCCTTGATGGTTTTCCCCGTCTACCCATACGGAGAACGAGGCGGATCGGTTTACGGAAAGAAACGGGACGGCTCCCTGCGGCTAGGAGCCGCCCCGCGTCGAGATCATCCCAGATGCGGCTCAAACTATGCCTGTTCCCTGTCCCTAAACTGACCCGCGGCGTGGAAGACCTGTACTGGATCGGGGTGTTTCTCGGCGTCGGCGTGGGGGTCGGCGTCCTGGTCGCCGGCTTCGTCGGCTCCTCCCGGGCGGGAATGCTCGCCGCCGTCGCGGTCGCGGCTATCGCCGGCTTCGTGCTCGGGATCGTGCTCCGCGAGGAGGCCGAGGCAGCGGCGGGAGCGATCGGCGGGATCCTCGGAGCGGCGGCGACCGCCGAGCTCGTCCGCGGGGCGCTTCGACGCGGGGGACCCCGCGCGGCAACGGCGCTACTCGTGGCCGCATCCGCCCTGGTCGCCGCGGCGCTGGCGTTCATCCCGGCGGTCGGCTATCTGGAGGCAGTCGTCCTGCCGATCCTCGTGGCGCGCATGCGGCGCAGGGAGCCCGAGCGCTATGCCGGGCTGCGCACGCTCGCCCGTGACTAGGAACTCAGTGACTAAGAAGCTCGTCCTCGTCGTCATCGACGGCCTGACGCCCGCAGCGTTCGAGTCCGCGGTTGAGGGCGGAGGGGCGCCGACGCTCGCAGCCCTGCACGACGCCGGTCGCTACGGCCATGCGGTCTCCACCTTTCCCTCGCTGACCCCCGTGTGCCTGGCGACGCTCGCGACGGGCGCCCACCCCGACGTCCACCACATCCCGCACCTCGTCTGGTACCACCGGGCCGAGCGTCGGCTCGTCGAGTACGGGTCGTCCTTCGGTGCGGTCCGCGCGGCGGGGACGCGCCAGGCGATCAGGGACGCGATCGTCCAGATGAACGCCCTCCACCTGTCGCGGGAGGCGATGACCGTCTTCGAGTCGCTGGAGGACGCCGGGCTCGTGACGGGGGCGGTCAACGTCCCGTGCTACCGGGGCCGCACGCGGCATCTACCCACCCTGCCTGGCTTCGGCGGGCCTGTCGAGGGGCCGCGCCGGTTCTTCTACTACAGCCTCTTCGAGTCCGACGTGACCGGCGCCCCGCTCGCGGTCCGCGGCCGGGCCGAGGGCTCGATCGACGCCTACGCGGCCGCCGTGGGCAGGTGGCTCGTCACCCGCGACGGGTTCGACTTCCTCTTCTACTACCTCCCCGACTACGACTTTGCGTCTCACTCGCTCGGCCCCACCGGGAGCTCCGTTGCGCTCGCCCGGAGCGACCGCGCGGTGGGTGCGCTCGTCGAGGCAGCGGGAGGCCTCGACGAGTTTCTCGACCGTTACGCCCTCGTGCTCTGCTCCGATCACGGCCAGACCCGCGTCGACCGTCCCTTTCGCCTGGAGGGCGCGCTCGGCGACTTCCGGCTCCATCGTCCGGGAATCCGGAGGGACTCAGAACTCGTGGTGACCGCCTCCAACCGCGCCGGGATGGTCTATCTCCTCCCGGCGGCGCAGACCGATGCCCGCTCGATCGCGGAACGTCTCGCCCGAGAAGAGGCACTCGATGCGGTTCTCTTCCGCGAGGGCGACGAGGCGATCGCCTTTCGGGATGGAGAGGAGCTGCAATTTCGTGAAGGTGCCGACGGCTGGATGGGCAGGGCCTGGCGGGCGCTCTCCAACCCGAACGCCGGCGATGTCATCGTCTCTCCGGCCGAGGGCGTCGAGCTGACGGATCTAGGCGGCCGCCATCACGTGGGAGGCGGATCGCACGGCTCGCTGCTCGACGGCGATTCCACGGTTCCCATGCTCGTCGTCGGAACCGATGCGCCGGCGCCGGCGAGCATTGCCGACGTCGCGCCCCTCGTCCTTGAGCACTTCGGCGTCGAGGCACCTGCCTATGCCCGCGCCGCGTGACCCTCGCGCCCGAATGGTCGCGAAGCACCTCCGCGGGCGCGACATCACCGATGAGCGCGTGCTCGCCGCCATGGAGCGTGTCCCGCGCGAGGTCTTCGTTCCCGACGACCTGCGACGCCGAGCATATGCCGACGCGGCGCTTCCGATCGGCTCGGGACAGACGATCTCCCAGCCGTACATGGTCGCCCGCATCTGCGAGGAGCTCGGCCTCGACGGCGACGAGCGCGTGCTCGACGTCGGCACCGGATCGGGGTACCAGGCTGCGGTGCTCGCCGAGCTCGGCGCCGAGGTGCACTCGATCGAGCGCATCCCGGAGCTCGCCGAACAGGCGAGGCGGAATCTCCTGGCCGCCGGCGCCCACACGGTCACGGTCCACGTCGGCGACGGCTCACGCGGGCTCCCCGAGCACGCCCCATTCGACGCGATCGCCGTGGCGGCCGCCGCGCCCGAGCTCCCGCAGGGCCTCTACGACCAGCTGACGCAGGGAGGTCGGCTCGTCGTCCCGATCGGCGCCCGGAGCGATCAGCGGCTCGAGGTGATCGTGCGCAGGACGGAGGGAGCTGCCGTGCTTCGCTCGGTCCCCTGCCGGTTCGTGCCGCTTCTCGGCGAAGGGGGGTTCGAGGCCTGACGCGCCGGGCATACGGCCCGGCGATGGAGGACTTGCTCCAGCGGCTCGTGAGGCTGCACGGGATCCACGTAGGGCGTGTCGTCGACGTGATCCTCGAATCGGAGGGCGGAGAGCCCATGGGGCTCGAGGTTCGCTGCGAGGACGGTCGCCACCGCTATCTGCCGATGGCCGCCTCGACCCTCGTCGAGGCCGAGATCGTGATCGACTCGCCGTTCGCCCTGCTGGACGGCGACGAGCTCGAGTTCTACCGTCGCCGTGGTGTCGCGCTTCGAGGCGGGCCCGGCGCCGGCTGAAACTGGACGGCTGGTACCTTGCCGCCGGCTGTGTCGCGCTCGCTCGGAAACACGCTCGTGCTCGCCGGCGGCCGAGCGGGAGCCGCGTTGCGACGGCCCGGCAACTGGGTGCAGCTGGCGAAGTTCTGCACGGTCGGCGCCACGGGATACGCCGTCAACCTTGGAGTCTTCTCGGCTCTCCTGCTCTGGGCGGACTGGCACCATCTCGCCGCCGCCACCGCATCCTTCCTCGTCGCCGTCACGAACAATTACTCGTGGAACCGCCTCTGGACGTTCCGCGGCCAGCGGGGCCATGCCGCCTACCAGGGGCTCCGCTTCCTGATCGTCGCCGTCTGCGCCCTCGCGGCGAACCTCGTGCTGCTCGAGGGGCTCGTCGCTCTCGGCCTGAAGGAGATTCCCGCTCAGGCGATCGCGATCATCCTCGTCACGCCGCTGAACTTCGTCGGCAACAAGCTCTGGTCGTTCCGGCGGCGCTGATGCGCCGGCTCCTGGCCGTCTCGGTCTGCGCACTCGCCCTCGCGCCGGCCGCGGGCGCCGCCGACGCGCGGTTGACGGAGGAGCGCGCCACGGCTGCGTTCCTTCGCCACGGCAAAGTCGCAGACTGGCTCGACCGCTACGCGCAGCGAGGCCGGGTGAAGGACGCCACGTACGAGGCGAAGACCGGCGCCTGGACGGTGCACGTCTGGTGGGACAAGGCAGGAGAGATCGCAACCGGAAAGGTCGACGACGCCTCAGGGCGGGTGACCGAAGCCTGGACGGGCCCGCAGGTCGCCTGGAAGATGGGCCGGGGCTACGAGGGCGCCTTCGGCGGCAAGACGATCAACCGGCTGGACGTGTGGCTCGCGCTCTGCGCCGTCTTCCTGCTCGGTCTCGTGGACTGGCGCCGGCCGCTCAGCCTGCGCACGCTCGACCTCGCCGCCCTGCTCTCGTTCTCGGTCTCGCTCTGGTTCTTCAACGACGGCGATGTCTTCGCGAGCATGGCGCTCGTCTACCCGCCGCTCCTCTACCTGGTCGTTCGAATGGCCTGGGTCGGCGTGCGGGGGCGGGGCCCATCGAATCGCGCGAGCGTCTGGCCGGTGTGGGTGCTCATCGCCGCCACGGTGTTCCTGGCGGGATTTCGGATCGGGCTGAACCTCGAGGACTCCAACGTCATCGACGTGGGCTACGCCGGAGTGATCGGAGCTCACCGGATCGCGAACGGCGAGGCTCCGTACGGTCACATGCCCACGCAGGGAAAGCTGAAGAAGTGCGGGGACTCGGACGGAGAGGGGGAGGTCCGCGAGCGCATCCAGACGAACGGCCGCTGCGAGTCGTCGAACGAGCGGGGCGACACCTACGGGCCCGTGGCGTACGCGACCTACCTGCCGGGGTTCTGGCTGCTCGGCTGGAGCGGGAAATGGGACGAGCTACCGGCCGCCCACTTCACGTCGATCGCGGTCGATCTCCTCGTCATGATCGGGCTTGTCCTCGTCGGACGGCGTTTCGGGGGCGCGCGCCTGGCCGCGACTCTTCCCTTCGCATGGGCGGCCTACCCCTTCACCCAGTACGTCTCGAGCTCGAACACGAACGATGCAATGCCCGCGCTCTTCCTCGTCTGGGGCTTCTGGCTGGCGTCGTCCCACGCCGCGCGCGGCGCGTTCGGTGCACTTGCCGGGTGGACGAAGTTCGGCTCGCTGATCGTTGCACCCCTCTGGGCTTCCTATCCCGACGGTTTCCGGCTCAGCCGCCCCCGTGCCCCGGCACTGTTCGGAGCCGGCTTCGTCGCGGCGACGGCGGCGGCGTTCTCCGTGCTCCTGCTCGAGCCGAGCCCCGTGGAAGCGGCACGGACGTTCTGGAACCGCACCTTCGGCTGGCAGCTCGGACGCGAATCGCCCTTTTCGATCTGGGACTGGGGCCAGTACCACGCTGCCGGCATCCCGGACCTGCATCTCGTCCAACTCCCCGTGATCGCGCTCGTGCTCGGCGCGGCCGTCGCCGTCGCCTACTGGCCTCGGCAGAAGTCGCCGCTTCAGCTCGCCGCCCTCACCGGTGCGCTTCTCATCGGCTTCCAACTGGTGTTGACGCACTGGTTCTTCCTCTACATCCCGTGGTTCTTCCCGTTCGTCGCCTTCGCCGTCCTGGCGCCGTCTGCGCGCGGGAGGAACGAAGAGGTGGCCGAGGTTGATCGCCCGGTTCGAGAGCTCGTCCCTGCCGGCTAGCCGGGCCATCGCCGCCGCCGTCGCGGTGGCAGCCTTCATGGTCTCCTGGGTGCTCCTCCACCAGGGGTTCTACGAGCGCGACCAGATCGTCGACACGCCCATCTACGAGCGGTACGGCGAGGCGACGGTGGACGGCGAAGTGCCTTACCGGGACTTCACGCTCGAGTATCCGCCCGCTTCGCTCCCGGTGTTCGTCCTGCCTGCGCTCGGGAACGGCGACTTTCGCGAGCGCTTCGAGGGCCTGATGGCCGCCTGCGGCGTCGCGCTGATCCTCGTCCTGGTCGCCATGGGAGCCTGGGCGGCGCTGCCGCTCGTCGCGGTGGCGCCGCTCCTCCTCGGATCGGTGACTCTCACCCGGTTCGACCTGTGGCCCGCGCTGCTGACCGCCGCCGCGCTGGCGCTCCTCGTCGGAGGGCGCTTCCGCTTTGCGGCGGGCGTTCTCGGTCTCGCGACGGCCGCAAAACTGTACCCCGCCGTCCTGCTCCCGATCCTGGTCGCGCACGTCTGGCGGTCGCGGGACCGCCGAGAGGCGCTCCTCTGTGTCACCCTCCTCGCGGCCGTGGTGGCGGCGATCGTCCTCCCCTTCGCGGTCATCGCTCCGGGAGGCGTCTGGGACTCGGTCTGGCGCCAGGCCGGCCGCCCGCTCCAGATCGAAAGCCTCGGATCCGGGCTTCTGCTGGGCGCCCATCACCTGTTCGGGCTCGATCTGACGATGGAGTCGAGCCATGGCTCGCAGAACCTCGCGGGGTCGTCTGCCGGTGTGCTCGCGGTTCTGACGACGATCGTGCAGTTGGCGGCGCTCTTTGCGATCTGGGTCTGGCATGCCCGCGGCCCTGCGAGCCCGGACCGGGCGATCCGCGCTTCAGCCGCCGCGGTGTGCGCGTTCGTCGTCTTCGGGAAGGTTCTCTCCCCGCAGTTCCTGATCTGGTTGATCGCGCTCGTGCCGCTCGTACGGGGGCGGCGCGGGCTCCTGGCGAGCGGTGTTCTCGCCGGCGCGCTCGTTCTCACCCAACTCTGGTTTCCGTACCGCTACTGGGAGCTGGCGCTCGAGTTCGACCCCGTCGCCTCGGGCCTCGTCCTCGTGCGGGACCTGACGCTCCTCGGGCTCCTCGGCGTGCTCACTCTTCCAGCTCGCGCCGGACGAGCTCGCAGCTCGTAGCCCGGCCGTTCTCGTCGCACACGACGAGACAACCCTCGAGGCGCACGTCGCCGGCGGCAGTCCGGAACCGCACCCCGATGTCGGTGCGCATCGACTGGACCGCGAGCTCGGTGACGACGCCGATCACCGAGTCGTGCGGGCCCGTCATCCCTGCGTCGGTCAGCGCAGCGGTTCCGCCGGGCAGCACCCGCGCGTCGTTCGTCTGGATATGGGTGTGCGTCCCGAGCACTGCGGTGACCTTTCCGTCGAGGTACGAGGCCATGGCGACCTTTTCGCTCGTCGCCTCGCCGTGGAAGTCGAGCAGGATCACCGGGGTCGTGCGCCCGGCCTCTTCGACGAGGTCGTCCACGAGCTCCCACGGGCCGTGCGCGGGGTTCAGGAAGAGCTGGCCCAGCAGGTTGAGAACTGCGACCGGCTTGCCGTTCCGGGCCTCCCCGAAGGCCAAGCCTCGCCCTGGGCTGTGGTCGGACATGTTGGCCGGGCGGATGACCCGATCCGACTCCTCCAGGTAGCCGCCGATCTCGGGCCGCCTGAAGGTGTGGTTTCCGAGCGTGATCACGTCGGCGCCCGACGCGAGGATCACTTCGGCGAGCCGCGGAGTGATCCCCAGACCGTCGGCGGCGTTCTCGCCGTTCACGACGCAGAAGTCCACGTCGAGCTCGTCGCGAAGGCCCGGGAGGAGGCGTTCGATCGCCCGCCGGCCCGGCGCGCCGTTCACGTCCGCGACGAAGAGAAGTCTGAGAGTTCGGTTCAGGATGGGGCTCGTCGTCAGGGTGCGATGGACGGATGCCAGGCCCGGACGCAGGCCGCGTTCATATCGAGAAGATATGGGCGCGGGTGAGGACGACGCCTGGCACCGCTCCAGCGCGGTCTGGCGGCTCAGCTCCCATTCTGGATCGAGCTCTCTATTGGACGGCGATGGTCGCGGCGTTGTGCACTTCGAGCGACACGTGGTTTCCCGCGTCCTGCGTGTAGCGGGCGAGTGCCTGGCGCTCGACGCGCGAGAAGTCGAGGACGGTACCGATCTTGGAGGTCGAGGCCGTCACGGTCGCACCCACGGTCAGTGCAGGATCCGAGTGGAGGTGTGTCAGCGAGACGACGAGCGACGGCTCGCTCGCTGGCTGGACGTCGATGCGGCTACCGAGGCGCCGGCCGCTGATGACGTAGTCGCTGATCCCGACGACGACGCCGTCAACCGGGGCGTACACGTCCGTTCCGGGCGCCGCCCCGACGTTGAGGACGGCTGTCTCGGGCCCATCACCGCCGAGCCGGTACCAGGCGAGACCCGCTTCGCTTCCTCCTGAAAGCCTGCGGACGAGCCGCGCGAAAAGCCCCTTGTTCGCCCGCTCGCCGACCGGTTCGAGCGCGAGCGCGCCGGTATCCACTCCGTGGTATCCGACGGCTGTGATCCGGGTCTGCGAGATGGGAACCTGGAGCTGGAGAGACCCGTAAAGCGCCACGACCTGAGGCCGAGGCGGGCCCGTGGGGAGGAGCCGCTCGGCGGGCGCCGGTGCCGTCGAAGGGGTGCGCGACGGGCTTCCGGTGCCGAAGGCGGTGAGGAGGAGCGTGACGGAGACGGCGGCGGAGGCGAGGACGAGGACGGCGATGCGCCGGGCCCGGTGCTGGCCGGCCGCGCGGCGCCTCTGGGCGCGGCGCGCCTGCTCCACTGCCTTGCGAGAAGGCATCGGACGGACCCTAACCGACGAGGGGGGAGGTTCGAGTTTCAAGGTTTGTGACACTGCGGGGCGGGATTCTAGGGCCAAATCGACCCACACTTCGTGACGGTCGAGCGCCAGGTTCCCATCTTCCGCGAAATTCCACTCCCATTCAGGCGGCCGGAGTGTGACAACGTGCGCAGTACGATCAGGCCCGTGCCTCCGGCGGTCACGAAGATCGAGATCCCGCGCTGGATGCAGCTCGTGGGCCTGCCGCTCGTCCTCCTGTTCCTCTGGACGCTGGCGGGGACGGTCTCTCACGTCGTCTTCCTGTTCCTCGTCGCGGCGCTGATCGCGCTCCTCCTCGACCCGATCGTGCGGGGGCTGGGGCGGCTGCGGATTCCGAGGGGATTCTCGATAGCCGTGGTCTTTCTGAGCTTCGCCACTGCCCTCGTCGTCGGCGCGATCGCGCTCGGCGTCGTCGTCGTCGACCAGTCGCGTGACGCTGCGGACCGGATCACGAACTACCTTACGGTCGAGGACGGACGGTCAAGCCAGACGGACGCCGAGCGGGACGTCGAGCGCCTCCAGAGCTGGCTCGACGACAGGGGACTCGAGCGGATCCAGGTCCGGGAGCAGGGGCAGAACCTCGCCGACTCGCTTCGCGAGGCCAATCCCGAGGAGTACACGTCTCGCGCGATCGACTTTCTCGAAGGCGCAGCGCTCTCGATCTTCGAGCTCCTCTTCAGCCTCGTGCTCGTGATCGTCGTCTCGGTCTACATGCTGCTCGACATGGGACGGCTCTCGGCCACCGTCGACCGGCGGTTCCCCCCTCGCCCCGGCTCCGGCTCCCTCATCCCACGGATCGAGAGCGCCCTCGCCGGCTACATCCGGGGCCAGGTGCTGCTGTCTCTGATCATCGGCGTCAGCGCAGGGATCGGCCTTTGGCTGCTCGGCATCCTCGGCTGGGCCGAGGGCATGGAGAGCTACGCGCTCCTCTTCGGGGCGTGGGTGGCTGTCGCGGAGCTGATCCCGTATCTCGGGCCGTGGCTCGGGGCGATTCCGCCCATCGTCTACGCACTCATCGTCGACCCGGTCTCGGCGATCTGGGTCACCCTCCTCTTCCTCGCCGTCCACCAGATCGAAGGCCACATCGTCGTCCCGAACGTGATGGGGAGCGCGCTGCGCCTTCACCCGCTGCTCGTGATCTTCGGTCTCCTGGCCGGGGGCGAGATCTACGGGCTGCCGGGCATCTTCGTCGCGCTTCCGCTCCTGGCCGGGATGCGTGCGATCTGGGAGTTCTTCGGCGAGCGCGTGCAGCTCGAGCCGTGGAAGGAGGGGGGCGGCCCGGTACCCGTCGAGGTGGAGATCGAGGAGCCGCCCGTCTCGGAGGCGCCCGTGCCTCCGGCGGCTAACGTCCGATCGTGAGCACCTTTCCCGCTACACGCCTGCGCCGGCTGAGGCGAACCGCGGCGCTTCGCTCGCTCGTGCGCGAGACGCGCCTCGATCTCGACGGCATCGTCTACCCGCTCTTCGTCGGACCGTCGACCGAGCCGAACGAGGCGTTGCCCGCGCTGGGTCGACTGTCCGTCGAGGACCTCGCGGCGGAGGCGGAGGAGCTCGTCACTCTCGGTGTCCCGGCGGTGGTGGTGTTCGGGATCCCGGAGGAGAAGGACGAGCAGGGATCGGGAGCGTGGGACGACGACGGGATCGTCCAGCGCGCGCTGCGCGCGCTGCGCGAGTCAGCGCCCGGTCTCGTCCTCCTCACGGACGTCTGTCTGTGCGAGTACACGTCGCACGGCCACTGCGGCGTCCTCGAAGGCGAGGAGATCGCGAACGACGCGACGCTGGAGCTCTTGGCCCGTACTGCCGTAAGCCACGTCGAGGCCGGGGCAGACGCCGTCGCCCCGAGCGACATGATGGACGGCCGCGTGGCCGCGCTCCGCGCTGCGCTCGACGACGCCGGCCTGACGGAGACGCCGATCGTCTCGTACGCCGCGAAGTACGCCTCCGCGTTCTACGGGCCGTTCAGGGAGGCGGTCGACTCGGCGCCTGCGTTCGGCGACCGGCGCGGCTACCAGATGGATCCGGCCAACGTGCGCGAGGCGCTGCGGGAGTGCGAGCTCGACGTCGTCGAGGGCGCCGACGTGCTGATGGTCAAGCCGGCCCTGCCCAATCTGGACATCATCCGCGCCGTTCGGGAGCGCTTCGACCTGCCGGTGGCGGCGTACGCCGTCTCGGGCGAGTACGCGATGGTGAAGGCCGCCGCCGCCTCGGGGTGGATGGACGAGCGGCAGGCGGCGCTCGAGTCGCTGACCGCGATCAAGCGCGCCGGCGCCGACCTGATCGTCACCTACTGGGCGAAGGAACTGGCGCAGTGGTTGTAGGCACCCGTTCGGAGCTCTGGGCTCGCGCGCAGCGCTTGATCCCGGGCGGCGTGAACTCGCCGGTGCGCGCCATGCGCGCCGTCGGGCTGGATGAGCCGATGTTCGTGCGGCGCGCCGACGGCGCGTACCTCGAGGACGCCGACGGAGCCCGTTACGTCGACTGGGTGCAGTCCTGGGGCGCCCTCCTCTTCGGGCATGCCGATCCCGAGACCATCGAGGCGATCCGCGAGGCTGCGCTCGACGGGACGAGCTACGGGGCAGCGACCGAACGGGAGGTCGAGCTGGCGGCCGAGATCGTCGAGGCGATCCCCTCGGTGGAGATGGTTCGACTCGTCTCGTCGGGAACGGAGGCAGCAATGTCTGCCCTCCGGCTCGCGCGCGGCTTCACCCGCCGAGACCGCGTGCTGAAGTTCGCGGGCTGCTACCACGGCCATGTGGACGCCCTCCTCGCCGAGGCCGGCTCCGGCGTGGCCACCCTTGGCATTCCGGCAACGCCCGGGATCCCGGGCGCGGTCACCTCGCACACGATCGTCTGCCCGTACAACGACCTGGATGCGGCTGCCGCCGCCGTCGCGCGATACGGCGAGGGACTGGCCTGCGTGATCGTCGAGCCAGTCGCCGGGAACATGGGTGTCGTCCCGCCCGCGCCGGGGTTCCTCGACGGGTTGCGCGCGCTCTGCGACGCCTCCGGCGCCCTGCTCGTCTTCGACGAGGTCGTCACCGGCTTTCGGGTCGCCCGCGGCGGTGCTCAAGAGCGTTTCGGCGTTCGGCCCGACCTCACGATCCTCGGGAAGATCGCCGGCGGGGGTCTTCCGCTCGCGGCATTCGGGGGCAGAGCCGACGTCATGCAGGAGCTGGCGCCGACCGGGCCCGTGTACCAGGCCGGGACGCTCTCCGGGAACCCACTCGCCACCGCAGCGGGCCTGTCCGTTCTCCGCCGGCTGCGTGATCCCCTCGTCTACGACGAGCTCGAGCGGCGGGCGGCCCGGCTCCAGGCCGGCCTCGACGGCCATGGCACCGTCCAGCGGGTCGGCGCGATGCTGACGCTCTTCTGCACGCCTCCTGAGCTCGGGGCTGTCCCGATCAGGAACTACGCCCTGGTCCGCGACCGGGCCGATGCAGAGCGCTACGGAGCTCTGTTCCGCCACCTCTTTGATCGCGGCATCTACCTCGCCCCGTCACAGTTTGAGGCCATGTTCGTCTCGCTGGCGCACGGGGACGAGGAGATCGACCGCACGATCGAGGCAGTTGAGAGTTTCCGCGCCTGAGCTCTTCGGTGTGCTCCGGGAGCCCGCCGAGGGTGAGCTCGAACCCGTCTTCTCCACCCTCGCCGAGCCGCGATTCGCCCTCGGCCTCGAGACGATTTACGAGGGCTACCTCGTCCACTACGGTCGCCCCCGACTCCTCGCGCCGGCCGACGCCGACACCGCTCTCGTCCTCGGCGACTACCTCTACGCGCAGGGCCTCGCGCGAATCGCATCGCTCGGAGACGTCCGCGCCGTCGGCGACCTCGCCGAGCTGATCTCGCTCTGCGCGCAGGCGCGGGCGGACGGCCACGACGGCGACGGCGCCGCCTGGGCAGCGACGGCCGCATTGCTCGGCCGCGCTGAACTCGACGGTGCCCGCGAAGCCCTCCGGGAGGATGGAGACGCGGCGCCGCTCGAGGCGCTGGCAAGGGGCGCGGCTCCGGGCGAAAGAATCGAACAGGCCCTTGCGGCCCATGCCCGGCTGGTCGGCTAGAGTCGCGCCGTGGCTTCGCTCCTCGGCACCTTCCTGACGCTCATCGCGGCGCTCGCGGAGGAGGAGCTCAACAGGCCCTCGGCAGCCGAGGAGGGCAAGAAGGTGATCAGAGCGATGCTGATCGTGGGCCTCATCTTCATCGCCGTGATCGCCCTGGGGCAGCTCTCGAGGTGGGCGAGCCACCGTCGGGAGGGACGCCGGCGAAGCGCGCAGTACTGACTCCGCTCGTCGGTTCGGAAGAACTTGCGCGGTTTGTTGCGTCGTTGACACCGTCGCTCGCTCGCCGGTCTAATCCGTCTCGTAGACTCGCCGCGGACGAGCCTAGAGGAGGGCCACGCTGAACCCGCACGGCGGAGACGACAAGCCGCATCTGCCCGCGCCGACGATCTGGCCGGTCGGTTTCGCCATCGGCATAGCCTGTGTACTCGTCGGGCTGGTGGTGAGCCCCCCGGCGGTCATCGTGGGCGCGATCATCACGGTGATCTTCGGCTTCCTGTGGGCGCGCGACGTGATGTCACCCGGGCGGGCGTCGGCAGCCGGCGGACCGGAGCCGGCCGGGACGGCGGACGCCGAGCCGATTCCCGCGCACATGGGCGCCCCGGCCACACCTCCGGGGCACCCGAGCGAGGGCCCCGCGAGCTATCCCCGCAGCAAGTTCCTCGAGCTGGGAACCCTCGGGCTGGGCGCGGTGATCGGCGGCATCATCACCGCTCCGATCCTCGGGTTCGCCGTCCTTCCCGCGTTCACGGAGGATGAGCTGGGCGGCGTCGATCTCGGGCCGCTAACGAAGTACCCCACGGGTAAATGGATCGAGGCGACGTTCCTCCTGAACCCGGCCGCCGGAGAGGTCTCGAGACGGACCGCGTTCATCCGCAGCAACGGCATGGAGGGTGGACAGCCGAGCATGACGATCATCTCCAATCGCTGTGTCCACCTTGGTTGTCCGGTGCAGGCTGCCGGGCCGAGAAACGACGACCAGCAGGAGACGATCAAGACCGAGCAGGCAGAGCTGACGGTGACTCCAGTCCTGCCGGCGAACTTCAGCTGCCCGTGCCACGGCGGCTCGTACGACACGGAGGGCAACCGAATCGCCGGCCCGCCCGTGCGAGCGCTCGACCGCTACAAGTACTCGATCGTCGATGGGCACCTGATCCTCCTTCAGCCCTACAGCGTCAGCGAGGTCGAGGGCGAGGGCGCGAAGGCCGCAATCAAGGCCTACGGCATCCAGGGCCCCGGTGAGCACGTCGACGGCCTCTCCGGCCTTCTCTATCCGATCCAACCTCAGGATCTGGGCTGATGGCGATCACCCCACCGCCCGCCCGCCGCCGCAAGCGCCGCATGGACAAGGTCATGCCGCTCGTGATGATGCCGGTGAACTGGTTGGAGGAGCGCTCGGGGCTCGTCGGGGGGCTCAAGTACTTCCTCTTCCGGAAGGTTCCCAGTGACATCAACTGGTTCCACACTCTCGGCTCGGCGACGCTGACGGCCTTCATCGTCCAGGCGGTCACCGGGGTGATCCTGGCGATGTACTACAAGCCCCATCCCGACACGGCCTACGAGTCGATTCGGTACATCACGAACGAGGCCACCCTCGGCTGGCTCGTCCGCGGCATGCACCGCTGGGGCGCCAGCGTCTTCATCATCCTGATCTTCCTGCACATGGCGCGGGTGTTCCTCTTCGGCGCCTACAAGTACCCGCGGGAGCTCAACTGGATCGTGGGCGTGATGTTGCTGCCGCTGGCCATGCTCGAGGGCTTCACCGGCTACCTGCTGCCCTGGGACCAGACCGCCTACTGGGCCACCGTCGTCGGCATCAACCTGAACGGCACGGGCCCGGTCGTGGGTCCGTTCCTGGCCCAGTTCTTACGCGGCGGGGACGAGATCGGCACGGACACTCTCACGCGCTTCTATGCGATGCACATGCTGCTCCTGCCGGGGGCGATCATGGGCCTGATTGGGCTGCACCTGTACCTCGTGATCCGACTCGGCGTGAGCTCTCCGCCGTGGTCGAAGGACGCCGCCGGCTCCGAGCGCGAGGAGCGCCCGAGCGGTGACCCCGGTCTCGTCCGCCCGCGGGCTCGAGGGAGGGTGGCGAAGTGAGCAGGCGCCTCCAGGAAGGCCGGGCGCAGCACCAGCGCTACAAGGAGGACGTCGAGAAGCGCGGGAAGTCGTTCTACCCCTACGCCATGTTCCACGACACGGTGATGAGCCTCGTCGTGGTCGCCGTCATCGTCGCCTTGGCATGCATCTGGTATCTCACCGCCGAGGTCAACGAGGACGGGAGCTCCGGCTCGGGCGCGCTCGGCGTTCTCTACGAGGATAAGGCCGACCCCGGGACCACGAGCTTCATCCCGCGGCCCGACTGGTACTTCTACTTTCTCTTCTACCTCCTGAGGATCTTCAAGTGGCCGGACTCGGTCATCCTCGGGACCGTCGGGATCCCGACCATTGCGCTCATCCTGCTGCTGGCGCTGCCGTTCATCGACCTGCGACGCGAACGCCGTCTCGTCAGGCGACCGGTCGCTGTCGTCGCTGTGATCCTCACCGCGCTGTCCATGGGCGTCCTGACCTACAAGGGCGCCGTCGCCGAGGAGGGCAGCGAGGCGACCGGGCTCGTCCCGGAATGGATCGAGCGGTTCAGTATTCCGCCCGGAGACGCCAGCGAGGGCGCGGAGATCTTCTCCGTCTCTGGCTGCCTCAACTGCCACCAGTACGCCGGTGAGGGTGTCCCGAACCTCGGCGCTCCAGAGCTGACGGAGGAGGGCAACAAGAACCGAGGCGTGCAGTGGCAGATCGATCACCTGGAGTGTCCGAGTTGTGTCACCCCAGGGTCGCCGATGCCGCCTTACGAGGATCTCGGGCAGGACAACCTGCGCAAGCTGGCCGCCTTCCTCGAGGCGTCCAAGGGCGAGGCTGCCGGCGGCGAAGCCGCGGGGTAGAGGTGCGCGCAGCCACCGGCACGCTCTCCGCCGACGGCGTGCGCTCCATGTTCGACCGGATCGCCCCGGTCTACGACCCCATGAACCAGCTGATGACGGTGGGGCTCGACCGCCGTTGGCGCCGCATCACGGCCGAGGCCGTGGTGAAGCCGGGAGACCGGGTGCTCGACGCCTGCTGCGGGACCGGCGATCTCGCGCTGGCCGCTCAGGCGGCCGGAGGCCGGGTGACGGGCGTCGACTTCTCCGGACGGATGCTCGAGCGCGCGCGGGCGAAGTCGGACGAGATCGACTGGGTACAGGGCGACCTCCTCGACCTTCCGTTCGGTGATGGAGCGTTCGACGCGGCCACTGTCGGGTTCGGCGCCCGCAACGTCGAGGATCTCGACCGGGCGCTGCGTGAGCTGCGTCGGGTGCTGACGCCCGGCGGGCGGCTGGGCATCCTCGAGATCGTCACGCCTCGGTGGCCGTTCTCCCTCTTCTTCCGGTTCTGGTTCGACGGCTTGGTCCCGCTGGCAGGCAGGGCGCTCCCCGGCGGGTCTGCCTACCGCTACCTGCCTGCGAGCGTTCGGCGATTCCCCGAGCCGGCCGAGCTGGGCGACCGCGTTCGCGCATCGGGCTTCGAGCCGGTGGCGCACCGTCTGCTCGGGGGGAGCACCGTCGTCCTCATGGTCGGGGACGCCGCGTGAACGCGATGGCCACGGTCAAGGCGACGCCCGGCCTCGATGACTACATGGCGGCACTCGAGGGTCGCCTGCGCGAGACGGTGGCGAGCCATCCCGGGACGGTTGCCGACGCCGGTGCCCAGGCCCTCGCTGCCGGCGGCAAGCGCCTCCGGCCGCTGCTCGTCTTCCTCTCCGCGCTGGACGGTGCCGATCCGATTCCGGTCGGCGTCGCCGTTGAGCTCGTGCACATGGCCAGCCTCGTCCACGACGACCTCATCGACCGGGCGGCTCTCCGGCGAGGCCGCGAAACCGCGTGGCGGACGCATGGCTCCAGTGGCGCCCGCGGCACCGGGGACTACCTCTTCGCGCGCGCGTTCTCGGAGCTGGCTGCGACCGGCGACGCCGAGGGGGTGCAGCTCCTTGCGGACGCAGCGCTCGCTCTCGCCCGGGGCGAGGCGCTCCAGCACGCCCAGGCGCACCATCCGGAGACGACAGAGGAGGAGTACCTGGGCCGCTGCTCGCTGAAGACCGCCGAGCTCTTCCGCGCAGCGTGTCTGCTCGGAAGCCGCGATCCTGCCCTAGGCCGTTTCGGGCTCGCGCTCGGGATCGCCTTCCAGATCACCGACGACATCCTCGACTGCACCGGCTCGACGATCGAGACCGGGAAGCTCGCCGGCAACGATCTGCGCGAAGGAACGCCCACGCTGCCGTTGCTCTTGGCTGCGCGAGAGGACGCCGTCGTGCGGGAGGCGCTCGCCGGCGGCCCGCTGGACGGCGCGCTCGTCCGCGTGGCCGGGACCGGAGCGCTAGAGCGGGCTCGCGAAGTCGCGCTCGAGTACGCAGCGGAGGCGCGTTCACACCTGGACGGCGGCGGCTTCCGTCCCGAGCTGGAGGCGCTGACGCACATCGTCGTCGAGCGGAGGAACTAGCGGCACTAACGTGCGGCCCGTGAGGGACAGTCGCACGAGTCCGTGGACCTGGTACCGAGACCCTGCGGTGCTGGAGCGTGAGAAGGAGAGGATCTTTCATCGAGCCTGGCACTACGTCGGCGTTCTCGATGAGCACAACTGCGTGCCCGGGTGGGCGGGCGGTGTGCCGGTCGTTGTCGTTCGCGACGAGGTCGGCCACGAGCGGGCGTTCGTCAACGTTTGCCGGCACCGGGGCTCGGTCGTCGTCGAGGAGCCGGGCAACCGGAAGTCGCTTCAGTGCCCGTACCACGCGTGGACGTACGACCTCGACGGGTCGTTGCGCTCTGCGCCGCGAGGAGAGGAGCTCGGTAACCGCTCCGACCTCTCGCTCGTGGAGATTCGCCTCGCAGCCTGGGGTCCGTTCCGCTTTGTCAACCTGGACGGCGAGGCTCCGCCGCTCGACGAGGTGCTCGGCGAGGTGCCCTCGATGCTCCTCGAGGGTGGCATAGACGTCGACGGCCTGGCCTTTCACCACAGAGCGGACTGGGAGGTCTCGGCGAACTGGAAGATCGCGGTCGAGAACTTCCTCGAGTGCTACCACTGCGCCGTCGCGCACCCGGATTTCTCCAGCGTCGTCGAGACCTCGCCAGGCAGCTACCGGCTGCAGGCGGGCCGTTGGCACCTCAGTCAGTTCGGCCAGCTGAAGGATCCCACGGGAGCGCAACTTCCAGAGGGCCAGTTCCACCTGATCTGGCCGAACACCGGTATCAACGTCTTTCCCGGCCGCCCGAACCTCTCGATCGGGCCGATCTTGCCGCTAGCATCCGAACGGACGCGCCGGATCCTCGACTACTTCTTCGCACCTGGGGAGGACGAGGGATGGATCGGGGGGTTCCTCGAGTTCGACGACCAGGTTGGCCGGGAGGACAGCCGTCTAGTCGAGTCCGTCCAGCGCGGCGCCGGATCGGGTGTCATCCCGGGAGGCCGCCTTCTCCCCGAGAGCGAGCAGCTCGTCGTCGGCTTTCAAGCTCGCGTCCGCGAGGCGCTCGGCTAAGCCGCGTCGCTCAGGGGATGTCTCCAGCGCAGCCCCGGGAAACGCGCGTAATCGCGGTCGGTCGTGATCCATTCGCTCCCGGACTCGATTGCCAGGGCCGCGAGATATGCGTCCGGAATGAGATTGCCGCGGGCGCCCGCCGTCTGGCAGAGCGTCGCAAAGATCCGCCAGTGCCGAGCGCCGGGAGTGATTCGCACGCAGTTCGGGCGCTCCAGCACGCTCGAGGTGAAACTGAGCGCCGTCCCGATTGGGGTCGGCGTGTTGAAGACGCCGCGGTGCGTGATGACGCGGACGAACCCGCTGAGCGCCAGGTCTGACATGCCGTAGGGCCCATCGGCGTTGACCACGTCCTCGAGCCATTCCCGGTACCGGTCGTGCTCCGCGGCTTCCTTCCGGTGTGCGTAGACGAGAACGTTGACATCAACGAGAATCAGCGTCTCGCTCCATCAAGTCGAGGAGCGCCGCGCTGTCATCCAGATCGACGCCGGGCCTCACCCCGTCGCCCCCGAAGGTCGGCACGGTGAATCGAGTTTGCGGCGCGGGCTCAGCTGCTCGCGCGAGAGCTTCTCGAAGCGCATCCGAGATCACCGCGGTCAGGGTCCGGCTCGTCGTCATGGCCAACCGTTTCGCGCCAGCGAGAAGCTGTTCGTCGAGCCGGATCGTGGTGCGCATGCATCAAAGCATATGTAAGAAGCATCGATATGTCTAACCGCCCGCGGCTTCGGCCTTCCGCAGGCCGCGCACGGCCCAGAGGAAGAAGCCGGCGATCAGCGCGAAGACTGCGGTGAAGGCGATGCCCACACGCTCCGGGGCGCCGGCGATCAGGCTGCGCCCCGCCTCCAGCAGGAGCGTCACCGGGTTCAGCCGGGCGATCGTCTCCAGCCAGTCCGCCAGGAGCTCTACGGGGACGAACACCGGCGCGAAGAAGAGCGCCAGGAAGATCGGGAGCTGCATCAGCGGCGCAGCCTGCAGCGTCCGAAGGCGCATCGCCACGCCCGCCGACCAGAGCAGGCCGACGAAGTTGACGAGCACGGCGAGGGCGTAGAGCGCGAAGATGTCGACGCCGCTCCCGCCGACCTCCATGCCCGCGAGGAGCGCGACGACGGTGAGGATGAATGCCGTCAGCGCCCAGCGGCCGATTGCCCCGAGGGCGTAGCCGAGCAGGATCCCGACCCGGTTCGGCGCCGCCAGCATCAGCCGTCGCGCGAACCCCGTCTCGAAGTCGCGAACGATTCCGAAGCCCGTGAAGACCCCTGCGAAAGCCGCCGACTGGAGCAGGACGAAGACGAACTGGAACGCCGTGTACCCGGCCGGGAAGTCGAAGCCGGGCACGTCGTTCACCCGGGAGAGCCCCCCGGCGAAGGCGATGAAGAAGAACAACGGGAACGCGAGGCCGGGGATCAGCAACGACGGTGTCGTGAAGTTGTTGTGGAGCATCCGCCAGCCGACGGCGCGTGCGACGGTCAGGGTTCTCACGTGCGCGCCATCCGGCTCCTCAGCGAGAGCGCCGACAGCGTCAGCCCGACGACCGCAAGCGCGAGCGAGATGCCGAACCCGAGGGCGAGGGCCTGCGCGTTCCACCCCTCGATCACGAGGCTCCTGATCGCCTCGATCAAGTACGAGACCGGGTTGAGCGATGCCGCGACCCGGAACCACTCGGTCTCGATCAGGTTCCGCGGCAGGTTCATCGACGAGATGAAGAGAAACACGAAGAAGACTGGGAAGAGACTGTGGACGGCCTCGGTCGAGCCACTCCGGAGCGCCGCCAGCGCGCCGAACGTGCCGAAGGCGAGCACGATCAGGACGGCGAGCACGAAGATGACGACGCCGCCGAGGATTCCTGACTCGAGCCGGACGCCGATCGCCAGCCCGACGGCGAGGTACCAGACGGCTTGAAGGAAACCCATGGCGATCACGCCGCCGAGGTGACCGACGAGCAGCGCGCCGCTTTGCATCGGCGTGAGCGCCAGGCGGTTGATGAACCCTGTCTGGATGTCCCGCGCGAGGTCAACCCCCGCGTTCACCGTCGCGAAGAGCGCTCCCTGGACGAACGGGAAGGCGAGGAAGAAGGCGAGGTACGAGTCGCTCGGGAAGCCGGGCAGGTTCGTCGCCGCATCGAGTCCCCCGGTGTTCACCGCCATCAGGGCGAGAGGGAAGACGAGCGGCGTGATCCAGTTGGCCGGCTGGCGGAGGGTCCGGATCACCGACCGTCGGGCGAGGTGCAGGATCTGCGCGGTCACGCCTCCGGTTCGGCAGGCTCCTCCGAGCCCTCGAGAGAGCGACCCGTCTTCGCGAGGAACACATCGTCCAGGGTCGGCGAGTGCAGGTGCAGAGCTGCGACGTTCGCCTGCGCCGCGTCGAGGGCCCGGACCACTTCGGTGAGCCCGCCCTGCCCGTCGAGGCGGACGGCGATCCCGGACGTCGAGGGCTGGAGCTCCCCGAAGCGGGCGAGTATGCCTTCGAGCTCTCGCTGAGTCGTCCCCTCTCCCGGCATCGCCTCCACCGTCGGCCTGCCGATCTCCGCCTTCAGGGATGCGGGCGTCCCTTCCGCCACGATCCGGCCGTGATCGATGATTCCGACCCGGTCGGCGAGGACGTCGGCCTCCTCGAGGTACTGCGTGGTCAGGAACACGGTGACGCCCTCGTCGCGTTTCAGGCGCACGACCTCGTCCCACAGGGCGCTCCGGCTCTGCGGATCCAGGCCGGTGGTGGGCTCGTCGAGGAAGAGGATGCGCGGCCGATGTGCGAGCGCCAGCGCCAGGTCGAGCCGACGCTTCATCCCGCCCGAGTAGCCGCCGATCTTCCGGTCCGCCGCGAGCCGCAGGCCGACGCGCTCGAGGAGCTCGTCCGTGCGCCCGCCTCGTTCGGTGCGCCGGACTCCGTGAAGCGCGAGCTGCAGCTTGAGGTGCTCGCGGCCGGTCAGCAGAGGGTCGAGAGCTGCCTCCTGCAGGGCGGCGCCGATCGTCCGGCGGACGGCAGGCCCCTCCTTCACGATGTCGAACCCGCCCACTCGTGCCGACCCGGCCGTCGGGGGCAGAAGCGTTGTGAGCATGTGAACGGTGGTCGACTTGCCGGCGCCGTTCGGGCCGAGAAACCCGTAGATCTGGCCGGCCGGGACATCGAGGTCGATACCCGAGACCGCCTTGATGCCGCCCTTGAACTCACGGACGAGCCCGCGGACCTCGATTGCGCCCTTCACCCCCGCAATCTACCGATGTACGAATCGTGTTAAGGGCGGCTTGCCCCCGGAGGTTTCGGCTAGCCTCACCCGCGGGTCGTGCTGAGGAAAACACTCATTTCCTGCCTGCTGGCGGGCGTTTTCGTGTCGCCCGCCGCGGCGTCGCAGCAGCTGCTCATGCCCGGCGTGACCTACGAGCGGAAGCTCCAGTTCACCCGCTTCGGGCCGCAAGCTCTCCACGTCCTGATGGCTCCTAAGCCCGCAGGAGGCCTGTACGGCGTGAAGCCCGTGCTTTCGAATGGCGCCGTTCTCGGAACCGAGCGGGTCACTGCCATGCAGCGGCGCGCCGAGGCGAGCGCGACGGTTGCAGGAGTCAACGGCGACCTCTTCACCTGGGCCGACGGCATTCCGAGCGGCGGTCTGATCCAGGACGGGGTCCTCCGAACCACGCCCCACCCGCGGCGCTCCCTGGTCGGGGTGGACACGAGTGGCGCCCTCCGGGTCGAGAAGGTCGCGATGCTCGGCACCTGGCAGGGCTCCGGCCCGCGCCGCCCCGTCCATCTGATCAACCGTCAGGCCGGCCCGAACGCCACGACGCTCTACACCCCGGCCTATGGCCCGACGACACCGGCGAACACGGGGGCGGTCGAAGCAGTCCTCTCGCCGTTCCCCTCGGCGACGCCCAACACCGACCTCGTCGGCTTCGTTTCGGAGAACCGCCGCGGCGGGACGCCGATCCCACCCGGCGGCGCCGTTCTCGCCTCGCGCGGCACGCAGGGCCAGCGGCTGGGCATCGAGGCCGCGGCAACGCAGCTCGTCACCGTCCGGCTCGTCCTCCGGCCTGAATGGCGCGATGTCCCCGAGGCGCTCGGCGGTGGGCCTGAGCTCATCCGCGCCGGAAAGCCGATCTTCCGGCCACTCGAGGAGTTCTCGACCTACCAGCTTTCCCGCCGGCATCCCCGCACCGCCGTGGGCCAGCGGGCCGACGGTCGGATCATCATGCTCGTGGTCGACGGCCGGCGGCCCGGCTACTCGGCCGGATTGACGCATTTCGAGCTCGCGCAGACCATGCTGCGCCTCGGTGCCGTGACGGCCTCAGCGCTCGACGCCGGCGGCTCGTCGGCGATGGCGTTCGACGGGAAGCTCCTGAGCCGCCCCTCCGACTCCGGCGGGGAACGAGCGGTCTCCGAGTCGCTGCTCGTCATGTACTACGGCGTCTACGCGCCCGACACGGAGCCGTCGTTCTCGCCGAACGGAGACGGCGCGGGCGAGAAGCAGTCGCTGGCCTACAAGCTCGTCAAGCCCTCGACGGTGACGGCGACGCTGAGCGGTCCCGACGGCGTCGCTCGCACGATGGACTCCGGCAGCAGGCGGCCGGGCCTCTACACCTTCGCGTGGACTGGCCGGCGTAGCGGGAACGGCACGGAGCCCGAGGGCCGGTGGCGTTGGGAGATCACGGCCGTGGATGCCGAGGGCCGGCGCTCGACGGCGGATCGAAGCTTCCAGCTCAACAACACACTCGGCTTCCTGTCGGCCCGGCCCGCGCGCGTCGTCGTCAGAAAGAAGCGTGGAGGCAGGTTGCTGATCGGTTTCGCGCTCACGAGGCCGGCGCGGATCAGCGTCACCATCAGGTCCAAGACCGGCCAGCTGCTCCGGGTCGTCCGAAACGCGAACGCACCGGCCGGCAAGGTCGTAGTCATCTGGGACGGCCGCTATCCCAACAAGAAGCCCGTCTACGCCGGCACCTACGTCGCCAACGTCGTCGCGACGAACTCGGTCGGACGGGCGGAGCTCGCCCGCTCGTTCCGCGTCGTGCGCCGCTGAGGTCGCCGCGAAACGGGCTCCGCCCGTTTCGCCTGAGGCAGTCGAACCGTCGCCC